>JANYBE010000406.1 GCA_025360945.1 Rhizobacter sp.
GCCGAATGCCCACGGTGCATCCTTGCGCAGGATGTCGACCATCTCGTCGATCAGCTTTTGCTTGGCCGGGCCGTCGTCGAGCAGCGCGAGCTGCTTGTAGCGCTTGTCGTACTCGGGGTTGTCGTAGTTCGAGGTGTTCTCGCCCTCGAACTTCGCCTTCGAGTTCGGGCCGTAGAACAGGAACAGAAAGTTCTCGGCGTCCGGGTAGTCGGCGAACCAGCCCCACCAGAAGATCTGTTGCTTGCCCTTGAGCATCTTCTCCTGGAACTGGTTGTAGTCGGTCGCGCGGATCTCGAGCTGCACATTGAGCTTGGCGAACTGCTTGACCATCCAGTCGAGCTCGGCGCGGTACTCGGGCGTGGGCACGCGCTGGTAGTCATAGTTCAGCACGAGCGGCTTGCCGGTCTTCGCGTCACGCCCGTCGGGGTATCCGGCCTCGGCAAGCAAGACCCTCGCCTCGTCGAGAGAGCGCCGCACGATCTTGCCATCGACCAGTTTGTGCGTCATCGGGTTCATGCCTTCGACCGTGCCGTGTCGCGAGCCGAACATCCCCCCCGGCAGCGGGCCGTGCGCCGCTTCGCCAGCCTTTTGCGTGAAGACCCGGCCGTATCCCTCTTCCCAGTCGATGGCGATCGACAGCGCCTGGCGCAGCTTGCGGTTCTTCGCCTGCTGCTCAGGCGTATCGCCCTTGCCGACCACCGGGTCGAGCCAGTTGAAGCCCAGATACCAGTTCTGCGGCTCGATGCTTTTCGGGAAGCGCATGCCGCGATCCTGGAAGCGCTGCCTCACCTCGTCGGAGTCGTCGGCGTCGGCGAGAAAGTCCGGGCCCCAGTCATTGCGCTCGATCTCCGGCACGTCTAGAAAGCCCTGCGTGAACTTGGAGCGCAACGGCGTCTTGTCCTTCTCGGTATTGAACACGAGCTTGTCGATGAACGGCAGCTTCTTGCCACAGTCGGCAAGCAACCCCAGCTCCTGGTCGCCCGGCATGCCTTCGCACGGATAGGTGGTGCCGTGATAGTTCGGGTTGCGCACGAGCACGTGGCGGCGATCCGGGTCGTACTCGACGGACATGAACGGCCCGGTGCCTACCGGCCACACGTCCAGCGTCAGGCTGTTCTTGGCCATGCCCGGTTGGGCGTAGAACGCGTCCGCCTCCCACGGCACTGGCGCCGTGAAGGTCAGCGTCATCCAGTACTTCCACTGCGGATATTTGCCCTTGATGCGGATGCGGTAGGTGTACTTGTCGAGGGCGACTGCGCCCGCCAGCGGGTACTTGCGCAAGTCCAGGAACGGTTTGTCAAGTGCCGCCGGGTCCAGGCCCTTGCGCAGCTTCTGGTCTACGGCGCGGATTTGCGCGCCGTACTCCTTCAGCCCGATCACGTATTCCGAGAAGATGCCGAAGATCGGCGCCTCGATGCGCGGCGTCGCGTGGCGCTTGATCGCGTAGACGAAGTCGTCGGCGACGAGCTCGCGCGTGCCGGTCTGCGCGAAGTCCAGTGGCGAATGTTTGTCGCGCGTCTGCGCCTCGGTGAGCGCGTGATAGAGGTATTCGCCCTTCGCGTCCTGCGCGAATGCCGGGTGCGGCGCGTACAGTGTGCCGGGAATGATGTGTATGTCGTACTGGCTCTCGGCGACCAATTCGCCGGGCGCGTCGTCAGCCAGCGGATTGCCGTTTCGGTCGAGGTAGTGCGGTATCGCCAGTTCGGTCGCCGCCTTAGGCACCAGCGTGTACGGACGCTTCAGGTAGTGGTATGCGTAAGGTGGCTCGTAGACCGAGTACATGTACGGCACTTCGTTGAGCGCGTACGACGCTGTCGGGTCGAGGTGGCGCGGCGAGCGCTCCTGGAACGCGATGAACATCGTGTTCGTGGCTTCGCTGCCCTTCGGATTCGGGCTGTTGTCGCAGCCGGCGAGCAAGGCCGCGATGCCGAGCACCATGTATCTCCACCACATCCCACCGCTCATGGCGCTCGTTCCCTTGGTCTATGCATCGCCAATGACATGGCTTGTGGCCGGAAACCGCGATGCGCGGCGGATTGTACGGTGCGGTTTGACTTGCTCAGGGGTGAGCGTGCGCGTGCGAATGTGTGCTCGTATGCACATGATCCCAGCCGATCAGCACATTGCTCCCGTCTACCAGCAGGGTCACGCGTGCGCCGACCGGCATCGTCACCTTGGTCGGCACGTGGCCGAACGGCAGGCCGGTGAGAATGGGCGTCTTCGTCAGCGAGCGCAGGTGCGCGACCACGGTCCTGAGCGAGAAGCCACGGTCTTGCGGCGCCTTGCGCCAGGCACTGAACTCGCCGAGCACGATCGCCTTCTGCGCGTCGAGCACACCGGCCTGGTGCAGTTGCAGCAGGTTGCGCTCGATGCGGTAAGGATGCTCGTTCACATCCTCGAGATACAGCACACCACCCTTGATGCGCGGGAAGTATGGCGTGCCCAGCATCGAGTTGACCATGCACAGGTTGCCGCCCCAAAGCGTGCCACGCACCTCCAGCCCGTCGAAACCGGGCTCGGTGCGAAAACCCACCGCCTGCAGCGCGCCGCTCATCGCCTCGATAAAGCAATCGCGCGTGACCTCGTCGACGCCACCGTCTTCATCGCTGCGTCCGAAGTCGTCGCACGCCAGCGGCCCGGCCCAGGTGATCGTACCGCTGGCGCCCTTGCGCTGCGCCAGCAGGCCCATCTGCAAGGTCGTGATGTCGCTGTGCCCGACCCAGCGCGTGCCGTTTTCGATGCTGCGCGCTATCAGTTTCCAGTCGATGCGCGCCAGCAGGCGCGTCAGACCGTAACCGCCCCGGGTGGCGAGGGCGATGCCGGGCGCCTGGCGCGCGACACGGTGCAGCGCGGCCAGGCGTGCGTCGTCATCACCCCCGAAGCGCTGGTGGCGCGCGCGCGCGGCTTCGTCGATGTGCACGTCGAAACCGAGTGCCTTCAGGCGTTTCGCCGCGAGCGTCAGCGCCACGGGTTTCAAGAGCACGCCAGCGGGCGTGTACAGGGTCATCGAAGTCATCGCGTCGCTCATAGGGCAAGCTCGCTTCTGAACATGAAGGTTGACACAGGATGTCTCATTGGGGTGCCTTCGTGCTGCGCACTCTGGTATTCGCTCTTGGGGCGGCCAGGCGAGCTCATGTCTCGGGAGCGGGGGGATCGAGTTCGACCGCTTCGCCGGTCGGGATCTCGCCAGGTTCGGCTTGGCGCAGAGCCCGACGGTCCCGGTATTGCGCGCGGCGCTCGGCGAAGAAGTCCTGCAGGACCTTGCCGCACTCGTCGGCAAGCACGCCGCCAATCAGCTCGGTGTGGTGGTTCAGCTTCGGCTGCGCGAACAGGTCGAGCACCGAGCCGGCCGCGCCGGTCTTGGGGTCGCTGGCGCCGAACACGACGCGCTTGAAGCGCGCGTGCATCAACGCCATCGCGCACATCGCGCAGGGCTCGAGCGTGACGTAGAGCTCGCACTCGGGCAGGCGGTAATTCGCGAGCAGCGTGGACGCGTGACGCAGCGCGACGATCTCGGCGTGCGCCGTCGGGTCGTGCTCGGTGATGGGGCGGTTGTAGCCCGTCGCGATGACCTGGCCGTCGCGCATGATCACCGCGCCCACCGGTACCTCGCCGACCAGCCACGCGTTCTGGGCCTGGTCGAGCGCGATGCGCATTGCTTGTTCGTCACCGGCACTCACTTGGTCGCTTCCTCGCTGCGCGCATTGTTCTGGGCACCCTGCTCTAGTGCCTTGGCAACGTCGTCGCGCACCTTTTGCTGCAGTCGCTGCGCCTGTTCGCGGGCGTTGTCACTGGAGGCATCGGCGCGGGTTGTGGGTGTGGTGCCGGTCACCGCTGCGGGCGGCCCGACGGCCTTGAGCTGCTTGACGGCCAGGAGGCCGACGATCGCGAGCACGACCAGCAGCGAGACCACGCCGAAGATCGCCCTCATCGATCGCCTTCGATGCCATGCAGCTCCCACTGCCGAGGCGGCTCGTGCACGACGTCGCCGACATGGCTGTGCACGCGCGCGAAGCTGCGCACGGTCCACCGGATCGGCTCGCCCGCGACAGGCCCGAGGCGCCCTTTGTCGTAGGCCAGCGTCAGGCGCGCCGCATTGCGGGGGATCCTACGCAACGCACTGGCCTGGACCGCCGCCCTGCCCAGGCACCTCTGAAAGTCGCGCCAAGCGGGCAGACCGTCGCTCGCGCACAGGGCAAGCGACTGTTTGTCGCGTCTGCTCGGCATGGTCACGACGTGTTCGAACTGGACATCGAACGACTCCGCAATCGGTTGGTCACTCGCTTCAAGCGCCGCGGCGCGTTCGGGCCGGGTCAGTCTGGGCTGAGGCCCGGGCTGAAACAGGGATGTGGTGAAAGTACTTCGTCTTGATCGCATCGCCGCTCACTCCAAATCCAAATCGGGCCCAAAGGTTGGCCATCAGCCGCTCAATTCGCAGCGCCGTCTCATGATCGGGATAGTCATGATCGGGATAGGTCGCGAAGAACAGCGGCCCTGTGTCGTTCAGCGGTGCGTTGGGCACCTCGTCGAAGAGCGATGACTACCGCACCCGCTCACTCCCACTCGATTGTCAACTGCCGCATGCGAAGCCCGTTGAAAACCAGGGGCGCACGCCCCGATACCGTCAAGGGCTCCGTCAAACCAACTTCGCTCTTCGCTGGTTCGGGATGGTTCCTGATCAGATTCATGTCCGAATCGTACAGGCCCCTCTTTCGCCGTCCAGGCAAATCCACGCTTTCACCGCCTCGTCACCAATCTTCTGCTGCATTGCGCGGAAGTGAGCTTCGGGGTCTTCTCAAACTTGTGCACAGTCGCCTTAATCAGGAGGGTCGTTGGTCGGAAAACACGCGCACGCCGTGAGTGAACCCTGGAATCCGTCTCGAGATCACATCTGCGAAGCTCAGCGTGTCCAGGATCCAGAGCGCCGCACGAGACGAGGAAAGCGGCTCGGCTGGGTCGAACGTTCTTTCCACCATCGAAGCGAATAGGACGTAGGTCTGTGCCCTATTGATCATCCACCCGGTGAACTGACCGCCGAAGGGCTGGCTCAGCTGCATCGAGATTGTGCCGTCGGAGACGTCACACCGAGCATTCGTCGGGGCGAAGATCACGCTGGACAGCGTGTCCGCCGATCTTGGCTTGGCCGCCCGCGAGAAATCTGATTTCCTTCAGTGGCATCGCGTTGACGATTCCGGGTGGCGGGTGTGACTGCAAGCGGTCAGTTCCGCGAATGGCAAGACGCTCGCGAGCTATGAGAAGATGAGCGAGCGTGACGTCGAGGATGCGATCGACAAGCGCGTGCAGCGTATTCGTTATGACCCAACACGAACTTCGACGAGCGAGCACTCACGCAGCCGGGCAACCGGACGGAATGGACTCGACCAATCGGCAGGCAGCTTGGGCGAGCGATCCACGATGGGCGCGCGCCAAAGAACATGCAATGCGCGGCGAGGTGCTGCATGCAGAGATGCTGCTGCGCGGCCTGCTCGCCGAGCACCGCGACTGCACGCCGGCACGGTTGACGGTCGCCGACTACATGGTCGAGCGCGAGGACTTTGATGGTGCCCTGCAATGGCTGCGCACCCCGCAGGCAGATGACTCCGACGGCAAATTGGGCTTCGCGGTCGCACGGCTGCAGTTTGCCCGTGGAGACCCGGTGGCCGCGCGTGCGGCGCTCGAAGCCGTGCTACTTCGCCAGCAACGTTTCCTGGAAGCATGGTTGATGCTCGGCGAGGTTTGCGACGTGCTGGGCGATACGCACGCGGCATTGCGAGCTCGCAACCGCCTCTTCGTCGAAGCGAACGCCCAGGGTCGCTGGATCAGCCCGGAGACGACCGAGCCGCAGTGGCAGCACGCTGTGCGCCGCGGGATCGAAGCCTACCGGCGCGACAAGCGCGAGCGGCTGTTCGCGGCATTCGCAGAAGTTCGAGAACGACACGGTGCCGACTCGCTCCGCCGCTTCGAACGCGCGCTGACCGGCTATCTCCGTGAATGGGACGCGCGCCCGCCCGACGCGCGCCAGCGTCCGAAGTTCTTCTGGTTCCCCGATCTGCCGCCGGGGCCCTACCACGACCCGATGCTGCAACCGTGGGCGGCCGGCACTGCGTGACGCGTGGCAGAACATCCGCAACGAAGCCATAGAACTGCTGCGCGAGGATCGCGACTTCGTCAGCTTCCTCGGGCTCAAGCCGGGCCAGAGGGCTCCGGAGTCCATCGGCGGCGCGGCAGCGAACCCAGCCTGGGACGCGTTCTTCTTCTACAACCATGGGGTCCGCTACGACTCGAACCACGAGCGCTGCCCGCGCACCAGCGAGCTGCTCGAATCGATCGAGCTGTGCCGGGTGGCACGCCAGGCGCCGGAAATCTGCTTCTCGCTTATCCGCCCGCAGTCATCGATCCTGCCTCACTACGGCGTGACGAACACACGGCTCGTGTTCCACCTGCCGCTCGTCGTTCCGCCCGATTGCGCGCTCAGCGTGGGCGGGGTCGAGCACCGCTGGCGCGAGGGCGAACCAATCCTCTTCGACGACACCTATGAACACGAAGCCTGGAACCGTTCGGACCAGCCGCGCTTGATCCTGTTGATGGACTGCTGGAACCCCCACCTCACCGAGAGCGAGAAGGAGGCGGTGCGCCATGTCGTTGAGGCCATCGACGCGATCGAGCACTGAAGCCTAGGTTCAGCAACCGCACGCAAACGAGCTGTGGCGAAGGGTTGAGCGCAGGTGTGGCCGCCAATAGCAGCCGTCGCGACCGCCCGCTCCTGGCCGAGTCTCGACTTCGGCGCGACGGATGGTTTTGCACCGCATGTGCCTCGAACCGCTATGTGCCGCCGTCCGTCGAAGTACACGCGGGTCAGGGCGCTTCGGTCAGTTCCTGGCACTTGGGGGGTGCTCGATGCCGGCAGACACTCGGTGTCGTGCAAGTCGGTGGTGTCTCTCGAAGTCGCCGCGCATCGCGTGCACGGTGGGCATGCGCCTGTCCGCGGGCCGGTGGCGCCTCGGCTGGAATCGGGCCGTCGACGGCCTGAGATCGTTTTTGCGCTTAACGACCGCATGGCAAGGATTTCATTGAGGGAAAGTCCTACTCGCGCGCCTTGCATTCGTTCGGCAGATTAACGATCTCAATCGCCGCAATGTGCGACCAGGAGAGAGACACGATGAAACGCGACTACCGATTGCAGGGCGCCTCGGTCCTGCTGCTGCTCGGCGCTGCGGGCGCAAGCCACGCGGCACCCATTGCATGCAATTCCCTGCTCAACACCACCATCGAGGGCGCGACCATCACCACCGCGCAGCTCAACCCCGCTGGCGGAGGCTTACCCGACCATTGCGAGGTCCTCGCAGTGATCAACCCGCGGACAGGAATCGACGGACAACCCTACGCGATCAAGCTCCACCTGCGGATGCCCACCGCCTGGAACGAGCGCTTCTATTTCCAGGGTGGTGGAGGAACGGATGGCAACCTCGGCGCGGCAACTCCCGCGCAGCTCGGCCAGGGTTACGCCGTGGTGTCGACCGATGGCGGTCACGACAGTGGAGTCAATCACACGCCGCTGGCGGGCAGCTTCCAGTTCGGTTTTGACCCTCAGGCGCGCAGCGACTACGGCTACAACGCGCACGCGCTGGTAGCGAGCGCCGCCCAAGCCATCACGAAGACGTACTACCGCCACAAGCCGAAGTTCTCCTATTTCGAAGGGTGTTCGGAGGGCGGGCGCGAAGGATTGATGTTCTCGCAGCGCTATCCGGAGATGTTCGACGGCATCGTCGCAGGCAATCCCGGCATGGACCTGCCCAAGGCCGCCGTCGCCGAGGCGTGGGATTCGCAAGCGTTCGCTGCCGCGGCGCGCACCATGACCCCGTTCGGCAATCCCGACCTGGCGAGCTCCTTCACGCCAGCGGAGCTCAACGCGGTCGGCGATGCCATCCTGCTGGCCTGCGACGCGCAAGACGGGCTCGTCGACGGCATGGTGAACAACCCGCAGGCCTGCCGCTTCGACCCCGCGACGCTCGGCCCGTCCGGCAGCGGAGTCCTCTCGAGCGCGCAGGTCACTGCGCTCGAAAAGGTGTTCGGTGGGGCGAAGAACTCGAAGGGCAAGTCGCTCTACGCTGGCTGGTTCTGGGATCCGGGCGTGGCGGCTCCCGGCTGGCGCGTCTGGAAGATCGGGCCGCTCCTTCCCGTGCCGGGCAACACGTCGCTGAACACGACCCTCGGCGGCGGCGCCCTCCCGTTCATCTTCACCACGCCACCGAACTCGGCGACCGGGGGCACGGCCTTGAAGCCGACCACCGTCATCACGAAGGCCGGCCCCAACCCGGGCTTCGCCGGATTGAACGATGCCTTCGTCCCCTGGGTGCTCAGCTTCAACATGGATCTCGACGCGCCGAAGATCTTTGCGGAGACTGGGAACTTCAAGGAGTCGGCGATGGACTTCATGGGCACGAGCTCCACCGACTACGGTGGATTCCGCACTGGCGGAAAGAAGATGATCGTGTACTCCGGGCAGGGCGACCCGGTGTTCTCGTCGAAATACCACATCAAGTGGTATCGCAACCTCGTCGACGAGCAAGGCGGCCTCGACAACACGCAGCGCTTCGCCCGATTGTTCGTGGTCCCCGGCATGAATCACTGCGGAGGCGGCCCGGCAACGTCGCAGTTTGATGCCTTCAGCTCAGTCGTGAACTGGGTCGAACACGGGGTGGCACCCGCCAGCCTGCTCGGGACCGCTCCTGCCGGTACGCCCTGGCCGGGTCGTACGAGGCCGCTGTGCGCCTTCCCCGCGCAAGCGCGCTACGTTGGACACGGAAGCATCGAGGTCGCTTCGAGCTTCGTGTGCGTGTCTCCGCGGGAAGACGAGCGTCATCGCAACGGAGAGGGTGACGACGATTGAGGCTGCTACCTCCAAGCCGGGCGGAGCTCTCTGCTCGCCCGGCGTTCGGCGCTAAGCTTCAGGCGCCATGAAGACCGCCACCCGTGCTCTGCTCTCTATCACACCGGCCGGAGCACTCGACGAGGCGAGGCTGCATCGGATCCTCGGCTACCAGCTTGCGCAGGCAGCGATCGTGACCTATGCGGTGTTCGAGCGCGTCGTCGGAACGCCGCTCGATCTTCGCCCAGTGGAATACACGATCCTCACCCTCGTCAGCGAAAACCCAGGCGTATCGCCGGTGCAGCTTTCGAAGGCACTGGCGGTCACGAAAGCGAACATAACGACCTGGATCGACAAGCTCGAACAACGAGGTCTTGCCAAGAGAGAGCAGAACACCAGCGATCGTCGTGGCCAGCATCTGCGCACGACCGAGCGTGGAACTGTGCTGGCTAAGAAGGCCACGCGCCGACTCGTCGAAGGGGAGCGGCAAGCGTTCTCGACCTTGACTGCGGTCGAGCAGATGATGTTGACCGAGCTCCTTCACAAGCTGGGATGTGCACGGGAGCTGAATTGGCCCATAGATGGGAAAGGCCATTAACCTGACGATTCCACAGTCGCTGCGGGTCCAGGCGGACGAAATCATTCAATGAGGGATCGCAGCAAACTCCGACGTTTGGCAAACTGCCGACCTGTGCAAGGGCGTTTCATCGCCCGCTTTACGCGCCAAATTTGAAGAGTTGAACGCCGCCTTTGGGTGGCGACAGGACCTGTTGGATGATCCGTCGTCCGCTCTAGCGCCAGCGACAGATCGCTCGGCCAGATGCAGATCGCATCCAGGCCCTCGACAATGAGGATGTCGTCGAGTTTGTCGAGCGCCTTAGCCGCGCCTTAGCCGTCTCGATCATCGCGAAGGTGACGATCGGGTCGTTGGCATGCGTCGGGTCCGAATCTGCGTGTGCCGCGCGGCGCGCAGTGCGTCTCGGCAACGAGCTTTTGCGTATCCTCTCGCGTGCTGACCATCGGGCAGATGAGGCCGTAGGCGCCCGGCGAAGGTGCGCGTCGACAATTCGACCGACGGTTTCGACCGTTTCACGCCGCGTGTCAACAGCAATGTCGGGACCACGTTTGATATCCAACTAAACACTGTTGGAGATTGTCATGTCGATGGGTCGAAAGTTCGACGCACGGGGACAAGGCGAGCACGCATCGGCGCTGGCCAGCCGCTCCCGTCCTGTCGGCTCCAGTACCCATCACGGCGATATCCACGTTTGACTCTGCCCAAGTGGCTACGGTGAACGTACGGATAACCGATTGAGTGGCGAGGGGCTCCGCCGTGAGGGCTCGAGTGACCATATCCGAACGTTGACGGCATCAAAAACCGCTCTCTTGCTCGCTCATAGCCCGCGCGCGTATGATTCCGATACGACTTCGTCTCGAGCGTTCAAACCATGACCAAGACCTCTCGAGTGGCAGCTTCGCCGACGTCAAAGCGGACTGCAAAGCCGGCTTCCAAGCGAACTGCCACGCCTGCGCGCAAGAGGACCAAGCGGTCCGCA
This sequence comes from Rhizobacter sp., assembly GCA_025360945.1. Classification (GTDB taxonomy): domain Bacteria; phylum Pseudomonadota; class Gammaproteobacteria; order Burkholderiales; family Burkholderiaceae_C; genus LMDS01. The sequence continues at coordinate 10,426 of JANYBE010000406.1, forward strand.
ACCAATGTCGCAATTGCGACCGAACTTGCCCCTGCCGTTGCCATCGCATTGTTGGACAAGACCGAACAGCCTCCGGGCGCTCCCGCACCTGCGCTTGATGTGTTGGCCGTTGCTGCTTCTCCTTCGGAGATTGAGGGAAACGTGCGCATGCAACTCATGTTCGAGAACGGGGCAGTTTTGCCAGTCGAAATGAGTGTTGACGCTGGCGCTGCGCTGTCGAAGGGACTCCAAGAGGAATTGCCGAAGCGTTAGCCGGCGATTCGCGGCGAGCGAGGCTGGATTGGGCTATCGCGTCGACGCATCGGCGGCGGTGCTTATCGAACTCGACTTCTTCCGGAAGGCTTGCGATCCGACCGGTTGTGGAACCCTCGGCTTCGCGACAGCGCGTAGGCGCACGGACTCGACGCTCACATGGCCATCGAGCCCGGAGTGCGGGAGCGAAAGTACCCAGGACCGCGCTTGACACCTCAGGTCGTCTTGACGGCGCTTCGCCGGGCGCGTGCCGCATCAGCCTTGGGAAGCTCGATGCGGAGCACGCTCATCAAGATAACTTGCCTTCGTCTTGTCGGGCCTGACCGACACCGGCAACGCCACGTCCCGCCGGAAGTTCCCGTAGGCACATTGCACGACGCTGTAGCGCCCTCGACTGGCCTCTCGGTCGAACTGCTTCTCGCCCCAGACCGTCAGGACGTCGTCGTGCAACTCGACATTGAAGTCTTCGCGCCGCATGCCTGGCGCCCCAATGCGCACGATCACTTTGTCGTCGTCAACGAACACGTCGGCGGCCATGAAGGCCCAGCCACCGAACGGCAGCAGGCCTTCGTTTCGAACGGGCGACGTGTCCGCCGCCGGCGCGGGCCCAAAGCGCGTCAGAGCGCCGCTGGCGCGGGCGCTCAGCTCGCGCCAGCCTTCCGACAGCGACTCCCAGGCCTGATCCGCGCCTTGCTTCAGTTGCTCTGCAAGCTTGGTCATGGTTCCTCCTTTCGAGAGATCGCATCAGGTTCGTTGCCGCGTGAACCTCAGCCCGAAGTAACGGCTATGCGGCGCGGCTGAGCGTGCGCCTGCTTGGGGATGCGCAATGTCAGCACGCCGTCCTTCAGGTTGGCCTCGATGCCCGCCGTGTCCAGCTCGCGGCTGAGCGTGAAGCTGCGGCGGTATCGCGGCACCCGCACCTCGGCATACACCGCTTCCAGCCCCTCCGGCGTCAGCGCCCGCACGCCGCCTTCGATCAGAAGGGCATCACCCTCGATCTTCAGCTCCAGCAGGTCTTTCGGCACGCCGGGCATGTCGGCCAGCAGCGTGATGCCGCCGGCATCCTCGAATACGTCGACGACGGGCAGCACTGCACGCTGCTCCTGCTCGGTGCCGGAGCCGGTGCGGGTTACTTGCTTGTTGTCGCTCATGATGGATTCTCCTCGTGGATGGCGTGCGTCACTGCACGGTAATGCGCTTTGGTTGGGCCGATTCGCGGCGGGCGACGCTCACCTGGAGCACGCCGTCGCGGTAGCTCGCGTTGACTTGCCCCGGATCGACGTCGTCGGGCAGGGAGATGATTCGGGTGAAGCTGCCGTTGCCACGCTCGCGGGTGTACACGTGGAGCTGGGCGTTGTCGGACGGGATACCGGATGCGCGCTCTCCGGAGATGCGCAGCACGCCGCGGTCGAGCGTCACCTCGATCTTTTTGGCGTCCAGACCGGGCGCGAACGCATAGATTTCGACGCTGGTGGACGTGCGGCCCACGTTGACGGCCGGCACGGTGCCGGGCGCGACCGAGCGGATGCTGCTGGCCAATCCCGAGACGCCAAACACGTCATCGAATTCACGACGCAGGCGCTCGAACTGACCGACCAGACTGTTCGGATAATTCAGGATCGATTCGTACATGGTGTGTGTCCTCCGATTCAATGGTTGACACCGGCAGGAGACCAAGACCAGCCGGCTCGATTCCCGAAATAGAGACCGCAATGGCGGTTTCAAGAGGTGCGGTAGAAGTCTCGCGACGGCCATTGAGCCGGTAGTCAAAGCGGAAGCCCACTGCCGCCGTTCGTGGTTCAGGATTGCCGATCCCAAAGCTGCCGTTGAGCTAGTGAAGACAAGCGCTGGTCCGTCGGCGTCACTTGACCCAGACCCGGACGTTTTTCGGATCGGCGCGGGGCCGTCCGATCAGCCGGACCCGGCTCCGAGCGTGAGTTTGCGCTCGGCCTGCTCCGCAGTCACAACGCTCACGGGTATACCGAACCGCTCGATGCGGTGGGCGAGATCGAGGTGCAGCCACCGGGAGATCCGCTCTGGCAGCGTCGAGACGATGACCTCGTCGTACTTCTCGCGCTCGAGTGTCTGGCGCACGGCCTCGTACGGGTCGGTGGCCCCGACGATCCCTTGCACATGCGAGCCCGCGGCTGCGTCGAGCAGCGGGATCGCGAGCTCGAGCGTGATGGCCGCCTCCTCGGTGTCCGGGTCCCAATACGGCCGGGGGACCAGAAGCGTGAACCTGCACGGACCGCTTGCGGCCCGCGCGGCGACCGCGGCGAGCAGCTTGGGGGAAGCCGCAGTCCGGTGCGCCACGATGAGAATATGCATGTCACTCATGATGGGATCCTTGTCGACGTCGTTATCCCATCTTGGTGCTCTGCGGCCGATTTGGAATCAAATGGACATATATCCCGGTGACTAATTGTGGTCTCTCGATGACTGCCTGTCACTGCCTGGCCTGAGCGTGAACGACCGACGGCATCGGGCCTCCCACTCCGCGGGCAGACCGTCGCCGGGGAATGCCCGAAGAAGGGCAGAATCGGCAGCAGGCTCACGAGGTCGACTCAATCCACCGCACACTCATCATGCTAGACACCCTGGAACAACACGCCCACCGCGCAGCCGGTCGGCTGCCCGCCACCGCTCGCCACTGGTCAGTGCGTGGCGTGCGCGAATACTCAGAGCAGCTCAGCGTCCGCCAAGACGTGGCCGAAGCACCGCAACGTGCCCACGAGAACGGTGCCATGGTCAGCGTGATCGACGGTGGCCTGGGTTATGCGGCGACTTCGGATCTCTCCGAACCCGGCTTGGGGGCAGCCTTCGAACGAGCGCACGCGCTAGCGCGTGCCAGTGCAGGCCGGACCGTGATCGACTACGAACGGATCGCGCGCCCGGCCGCGTCGGGGCGCTACGCGAACCTTGTCGAGCGCCCCGCATCGAGCGCCACGCTGCCGGAGAAACTTGGCTGGCTGCGCGATGTGTGCGCCGCCGCCGGGGGCGATGCGCGCATCGTCGACCGCCATGCGACACTGTGGAACGTCAAGACCGAACAGCTTCAATTCACCAGCGATGGCGCGCGCACCGAGCAGTGCTGGGAGTTCATGACCCCCTCGGTCCAGGTCACTGCGCACGCGAACGGCGTGACCCAGGTGCGCTCGAGCGCCGGCCAGTACAACGGGTATTGCCAGCAAGGCGGCATCGAGGTGCTCGAGCGGGCGCGCTTCCGCGATGGTGAAGGTCCGCGGGTGGCGCGTGAGGCGCTCCAGCTTGTCACGGCCACGGCCTGCCCAAGCGGGACCTTCGATCTGATTCTGATGCCCGACCAGATGATGCTGCAGATCCACGAGAGCATCGGCCACCCGCTCGAGTTGGACCGCATCCTCGGCGACGAGCGCAACTTCGCCGGCACCAGCTTCGTCACGCTCGACATGTTTGGCCACTACCGGTACGGCAGCGAGCTGCTCAACGTCAGCTTCGACCCCGGCCGCGCACATAAATTCGCCGGTTTCGCGTTCGACGACGACGGCACGCCAGCCGAACGCGCGCTGCTGATCGAGCGCGGGTTGCTCAAGCTGCCGCTCGGCGGCAGCCTCTCGCAAGCACGCGCGAAAGCCCAAGGCTTCGAGATTGGCGGGGTGGCGACCACGCGCTCTGCCAGTTGGAATCGTGCCCCGATCGATCGCATGAGTAATCTCAATGTCGAGCCCGGCGACAGC
>JANYBE010000423.1 GCA_025360945.1 Rhizobacter sp.
CACGCTGACGCGCGGTGCGACGCCGTTGCGCACGCTGGCGGCCGTCGGCGAGCAACGCTTCACCGCGATCGCCGCGCTGATCAAGGAATGGCAACCCGACGCCCTCGTCGTCGGCGTGCCGTTCCACCCCGATGGTGCGCCGCATGACAATACCCAGCGCGCGCGTCGCTTCGCCCGCCAGCTGCACGGCCGCTTCAGCCTGGCGGTGCACGAAGTCGACGAGCGCTACAGCACGACCGAGGCCGCAAGCGATGGCGCGCGCGACCTCGATGCGGCTTGTGCCGCGATCATCCTGAACCAATTTCTGAGCACACTCGAATGAGCAGCCTGAAACTCGACGCCGAAGCGCTCTACGCCGATCTGCTGAGTGGCGTGCGCGGACTGATGCAGCCCGATTCCATCCTCGTGGGCATCTGGTCGGGTGGTGCGTGGCTGGCCGAACGGCTGCAGCGCGACCTGAACCGCCCCGGCGAGCACGGCGTGATCTCCAGCGCACTGCACCGCGACGACTTTGGTTCGCGCGGCCTCACCGCGGGTGCGGACCACACGAAATTGCCGTTTGACGTGACGGGCAAGCCCGTCGTGCTGATCGACGACGTGCTCTACACCGGTCGCACGATCCGCGCAGTGATCAACGAGCTCTACGACTTCGGCCGACCGGCCAGCGTCACGCTCGCGGTGCTGGTCGACCGCGGTGGGCGCGAGTTGCCGATCTCGGCGGCTGTGTCGGCTGCGCGCATCACGCTGCCGATTAGCCAGCGCCTGTCGCTCGCGAAGGACGATGCGGGCCGCTTCAGCTTTGACATCAAGGAGGGGGCGTGATGCGCAACCCGCAACTCAATGCGCACGGCGAGCTGATTCACCTGCTCTCGATCGAGGGCTTGCCGCAGTCGGTGCTGCACCACATCCTAGACACCGCCGGCACGTTCCTCAGCGTGAACGACCGCGAAGTGAAGAAGGTCCCGCTTCTTCGCGGCAAGAGCGTGTTCAACCTGTTCTTCGAGAACAGCACGCGTACGCGCACGACCTTCGAAATCGCGGCCAAGCGGCTCTCGGCCGACGTGATCAACCTGGACATCGCGCGCTCCAGCGCGGCCAAGGGCGAGAGCCTGCTCGACACCATCGCCAACCTCTCTGCGATGCACGCCGACATGTTCGTCGTGCGCCACAGTGAGAGCGGTGCACCCTACCTGATCGCGCAGCACTGCGCGCCGCACGTGCACGTGGTGAACGCCGGTGACGGCCGCCACGCGCATCCGACGCAAGGCCTGCTCGACATGTACACGATCCGTCACTTCAAGCAAGACTTCACCAAGCTCACGGTGGCCATCGTCGGTGACATCGTGCACTCGCGCGTCGCGCGCTCAGACATCCACGCGCTGACCACGCTTGGCGTGCCCGAGATCCGCGCCGTCGGGCCGAAGACACTCGTGCCCGGCGATCTGTCGGCGATGGGCGTGCGGGTGTGCCACGACATGAGGGAAGGCATCCAGGACGCCGACGTGATCATCATGCTGCGGCTGCAGAACGAGCGCATGAGCGGCGCGATGCTGCCCAGCGCCGCCGAGTTCTTCAAGAACTACGGCCTGACTACCGAGAAGCTCGCGCTCGCCAAACCCGACGCGATCGTGATGCACCCGGGACCGATCAACCGCGGTGTCGAGATCGACTCCGACGTGGCCGACGGCACGCAGAGCGTGATCCTGCCGCAGGTCACCTTCGGCATCGCGGTGCGCATGGCGGTGATGTCGATCATCGCGGGGAACAACGCATGAAGATGCTGATCAGGAATGGCCGCGTAATCGACCCGGCCTCGAATCACGACGCCGTGGGTGACGTCGCGATTGCCGCAGGCCGCATCGTCGGCCTCGGCAGCGTGAGCCCCGAGTTCGAACCCGACCGCGTGATCGACGCGAGCGGCCTTGTCGTCGCGCCCGGCCTCGTCGACCTCGCCGCGCGTCTGCGCGAGCCGGGCCACGAGCACGAGGGCATGCTCGAGTCCGAGATGGCCGCGGCCGTCGCCGGTGGCGTCACCAGCGTCGTGTGTCCGCCCGACACCGAGCCGGTGCTCGACGAACCCGGCCTGGTGCAGATGCTGAAGTTTCGCGCTCGCAACCTGAACCTTGCTCGCCTCTATCCGCTGGGCGCGCTCACGCGCGGCCTGAAGGGCGAGGTGCTGACCGCGATGGTCGAGCTGACCGACGCCGGCTGCGTGGGCTTCTCGCAGGCCGAAAGTCCCGTGCGCGACACGCTCGTGCTGCACCGTGCGCTGATGTACGCGGCAACCTTTGGCTACACGACTTGGCTGCGGCCGAACGATGCGTGGCTGGGCAACGGCGTCGCGGCCAAGGGCGCGCTGGCCACGCGCATGGGCCTAGCCGGCGTGCCGACGATCGCCGAGACGATCGCGCTGGCGACGATCTTCGAGCTCGTGCGCGACACCGGCGCGCGCGTTCACCTGTGCCGCCTGAGCAGCGCCGCCGGCACCGAGCTCGTGCGCCGCGCCAAGGCCGAAGGCCTGCCGGTGACCTGCGACGTGAGCATCAACCAGCTGCACCTCACCGACGTGGACATCGGCTACTTCAACGCCGCGATGCGCGTCACCCCGCCGTTGCGCCAGCAACGCGACCGGGACGCGATTCGTGCCGCGCTGGCCGACGGCACGATAGACGCGCTGGTCAGCGACCACACGCCGGTCGCTGCCGACGCGAAGAACCTGCCGTTCGCCGAGGCCGAGCCCGGTGCGAGCGGCCTGGAGCTTTTGCTCAGCCTCGCGCTCAAGTGGGGCGAGCAAGACAAGGTGCCGCTGACGCGCACGCTGGCGACCGTGACGGCCGCACCGGTCGCCGTGATCGGCGATGCACTCGGCTCGCTCGGTGCGAGCGCGGGGCGCCTGGTCGAGGGGGGCGTTGCCGACGTGTGCGTGTTTGATGCCGGTGCGCACTGGCAGGTGGCACCGTCGGCACTGCGCAGCCAGGGCAAGCACACGCCGTTCGCCGGCTACGAGTTGCCCGGCCTCGTCGCGTTGACGCTGGTGGCCGGCACCGTCGCCTTCGACGCGCTCGAATGACCCGCACGCTGCACGCTGCGTGGCGGCTGCTGCGCTGCGTCGTGCACGGCCTGCACGGGCTGGCCATCGTGCTGCTGCGCTTCTCGGACTTCGACGCTGCGCAGCGTCATGCGCGCATCCAGTGGTGGGCGACGAAGATGCTGCGCACGATGGGCATCGCGCTGCGGGTCCAAGGCACGCCGCATTCAGGGGGCACGCTGCTGGTTGCCAACCACATCTCCTGGCTGGACATCGTGGCCGTACATGCGGTCTGCCCGCAGGCGCGCTTCGTCTCCAAGGCCGACGTGCGGGCGTGGCCGCTGCTCTCGCGGCTGGTCGACGCGGCCGGCACGCTCTACCTCGAGCGCGACCGCAAGCGCGATGCGCTGCGGGTCGTGCATGTGATGGCGCAGGCGCTCACTGCGGGCCAGACCGTGGCGGTGTTTCCGGAGGGCACGACCTCAGACGGCCGTGCGTTGCTGCCCTTCCATGCCAACCTGCTGCAGGCGGCGATCGCCACCGGAGTGCCGGTGCAGCCAGTTGCGATCGGCTTCTCGGACGCGCACGATGCGGTCAGCCGCGCAGTCGAGTTCGTGGGCGACACGACTCTGCTGCAAAGCCTGTGGCGCGTCGCGGCCGGCCAAGGCGTGGTCGCCAACGTTCAGCTGCTGCCGGTGCAGGCCAGCAGCGGCGCGGACCGGCGCGCTTTGTCGGCGCAGCTGCGTGAGCGGATCGAGACGGCGCTGGGTCAGGCCGCCTTGCCCTGATTCGCCACGGCCGCTGCGGCCTTCGCCGCCGCCTCGGCGTCGCCGAGGTAGTAACTGCGGATCGGCTTCAGGTCGTCGTCGAGCTCGTAGACCAGCGGGATCCCGTTCGGGATGTTCAGACCGACGATATCGGCGTCGGAGATGCCGTCGAGGTACTTCACCAGTGCGCGCATGCTGTTGCCGTGCGCGGCAATGACGATGCGCTGCCCGCCGCGAATCATTGGTGCAATCGTGTCGTTCCAGAACGGCAGCACCCGTGCAACGGTGTCTTTCAGGCATTCGGTCAGCGGCACCTCGCCCGGCTTCAATGCGCCGTAGCGCAGATCGCTGCGCTCGCTGCGTGGGTCGGAGGCTTCCAGGGCGGGCGGCGGCGTGTCGTAGCTGCGGCGCCAGACAAGCACCTGCTCGTCGCCAAACTTCTTCGCCGTCTCGGCCTTATTCAGCCCTTGCAGCGCGCCGTAGTGGCGCTCGTTCAGGCGCCAGTCGTTGCGCACCGGCAGCCAGGTGCGGTCCATCTGGTCCAGCGCGTGCCACAGCGTCCAGACGGCGCGCTTGAGCACCGAGGTGTAGGCCACATCGAACTCGTAGCCGTCGGCCTTGAGCAATTGGCCGGCCTGCTGCGCCTGGCGCACGCCCAGCGGCGTGAGGTCCACGTCGGTCCAGCCGGTGAACCGGTTTTCGAGGTTCCAGGTGGATTCGCCATGGCGGATCAGGACAAGCTTGTGCATGGTGTATGGGGATGGCAATGCCGCACGAGGCAGCGGTCGCGCGAATTCTATAATCGCGATCCTCCTCAAACCCATTGGCCCGCCCGTGAAGTTCTTTCTCGATACTTGGTACCTGTTCCTCGCGGCCGCGGTCTCGGGCGGCTTGCTGTTGTGGCCGCTGATCATCAAGAGCGCCGGCGGCTCGACCAAGGTGTCGACCGTCGATGCCGTGCAGCTGATCAACCGCGAGAAGGCGTTGCTGATCGACGTCAGCGAGCCGGCCGAGTATGCAGCCGGCCACGCGATGGGTGCGCGCAGCGTGCCCCTGGGCAGCCTCGAGGCCTCGAAGGACCTGCCCAAGAACAAGGCGCTGCCGCTGGTCGTCGTGTGCCCGACCGGCACGCGTGCCAGCAAGGCCGTGACGACGCTGAAGAAGCTCGGCTTCGAGAACGCTCGCTCGCTCGCCGGCGGCTTTGAAGCCTGGCGCGCCGCCAACCTGCCGGTCGAGAAGACTGCGGCCTAAGCCGGAAACGATCGATGCAGACCGTCAAGATGTACAGCACACTGGTGTGCCCGTATTGCGTGCACGCCAAGGCCCTGCTCAAGAAGCGCGGCGTCCAACTCATACAAGACATCCGTGTCGATCTCGACCCGGCTCAGCGCGCCGAGATGATGGCGCTGACCGGGCGGCGCACCGTGCCGCAGATCTTCATCGGCGAGACGTATGTGGGCGGCTGCGACGAGCTCGTCGAGCTCGACCAGCGCGGCGGGTTGACGCCGCTGCTCACCGGCGCTCAGGGATAATCCCGCGCTTGCTTCGCTCGCTCTTCGCCTAACCGGCACGCGGGCTTTCCCCTCCAACACGAGACTCTCATGGCTGACGACAACAACCCGGTGTTCCAGATTCAACGCGTGTACCTGAAGGACCTGTCGCTCGAGCAGCCGAACTCGCCGCAGATCCTGCTCGAACAAGGCCAGCCGCAGGTCGAGATCAACCTCGGCCTGGGCGCTGCGCCGATCGGCGACGGTGTGTACGAAGTGACCGTCACCGCTACCGTCACGACCAAGGTCAACGACAAGGTGTTGTTCCTTGTCGAGGCCAAACAGGGCGGCATCTTCGAGATCCGCAATATCCCCGAAGACCAGCTGCAGCCGATCATCGGCATCGCCTGCCCGGGCATCATCTACCCGTACCTGCGCGCGATCGTGTCGGACGTCTGCACCCGCGCCGGTTTCCCGCCGGTGCTGCTGTCGGAGGTGAACTTCCAGGCCATGTTCGAGGCGCAACAGGCGCAGGCCGCGGGCCAGACCAACGGCTCAGGCATCATCACCAGCGCCTGATGACTTCCCCAAGGCGCCTGCGGCGCCACCCCCCGAGGCGAACTCAGGCCGCGTGGGGTGGCCCGACGCTGGCCTGAGATCGCCGGAGTGCACGGATGAACCTCACGGTCCTCGGTGCGGGCGCGTGGGGCACCGCGCTCGCGGTCAGCGTCTGCGCGCGACACCCGACGCGGCTGTGGGCGCGCGGCGCGGCCCAGGCCGCGCAGATGCGCGAGACGCGCCGCAACGGGGTCTACCTGCCGAGCATCGATTTGCCGGCTGTGCTCACGATCGACACCGATCTAGCCGCTGCGCTGGCGCATGCGCGTGGCGGACTGGTGATCGTCGCCACGCCGAT
>JANYBE010000456.1 GCA_025360945.1 Rhizobacter sp.
CTTTCACCGAGCCCTCGCATCATCATTTGCGTGCCCTGCGGCTCGACCCAGGTCGAGCGGCGTGCGATCCGCGAGTCGGCGCTCGGCGCCGGCGCTTCCGATGTGTACCTGATCGAAGAGCCGATGGCCGCTGCCATCGGCGCCGGCCTGCCGGTGAGCGAGGCCAGCGGCTCGATGGTGGTCGACATCGGCGGCGGCACCACCGAGGTCGGCGTGATCTCGCTGGGCGGCATGGTCTACAAGGGCAGCATCCGCGTCGGCGGTGACAAGTTCGACGAATCCATCATCAACTACATCCGCCGCAACTACGGCATGCTGATCGGCGAACCCACCGCAGAGATGATCAAGAAGAACATCGGCAGTGCATTCCCCGGCTCTGAGGTCAAGGAGATGGAAGTCAAGGGCCGCAACCTCAGCGAGGGCGTGCCGCGCAGCTTTACGATCAGCAGCAACGAGATCTTGGAAGCGCTCACCGATCCGCTGAACCAGATGGTTTCGGCGGTGAAGAACGCGCTGGAGCAGACGCCGCCTGAACTCGGCGCCGACATCGCCGAGCGCGGCATGATGCTCACCGGCGGCGGTGCGCTGCTGCGCGACCTCGATCGGCTCCTTTCCGAAGAAACCGGCCTGCCGGTGCTCGTCGCCGAAGACCCGCTGACCTGCGTCGTGCGCGGCTGCGGCATGGCACTCGAGCGCATGGAGCGGCTGGGTTCGATCTTCACGTCGGAGTGAGTTGATGGGGCACCCGGTGGCGGGATACCGCCACCACCCGCCGGGTGGGTGCTCAGGCCGCTTGGGAGCGGCCCGGCGCTGGCCTGAGCTGCGCGCCGCGGGGTGACAGACGAGCGCACATTAGTCCCATGTCCATAGGCACCATTGATCGCACGCCGCCGCCCTTTTTTCGCCAGGGGCCGTCGGCGCTGACCAAGCTGATCTTGTGCTCGGCGCTGGCGCTGTTCCTGATGGTTGCCGACAACCGCTTCACCATCACGCGGCAGCTGCGTGCCGTCGTCGCCACGGTGCTGTACTACCCGCAGCAGGCGCTGCTGGTGCCGGTGCAGGCGATCCAGGGAGGTGGCGACTACGCCCAGGGTCTGAAGAGCGCGGTCGCGAACGAAGAGGCCGCCAAGCGAGAGCTGGCTCGCCAGGCAGAGCGCGCGCTGCGCGTCGAGCAATTGCTGGTCGAGAACAACCGCCTGCGTGCGCTGCTCGATTTGCGCCCGGGGCTGAAGGTGAAGTCGCAGGCGGCGCAGGTGCTGTACGAAGCCTCCGACCCGTACTCGCGCAAGGTCATCATCGATCGCGGCGCGACCAACGACGTGGTGGTTGCCTCGCCGGTGATCAACGAGGCCGGCGTGCTCGGTCAGGTCACGCGCGTCTATCCACTCTCGAGCGAAGTCACGCTGCTTACCGACAAGGACGCCGCCATTCCCGTGCTCAACATCCGCACCCAGGCGCGCAGCGCCGCGTTCGGCAGCGCTGCCGTGGTCGGCGGCGGCATGGAGATGCGCTTCATGGCGGGCAATGCCGACGTGCAGGTCGGCGATACGCTGAGCACCTCCGGCGTGGACGGCGTCTACCCGCCGGGCCTGCCGGTCGCCAAGGTCGCGAGCGTGGACCGCAAGCTCGACTCGGGTTTCGCGCGCATCGTGCTGACGCCCATCGCCCAGCCCGATGGCGTGCGTCACGTGATGGTGCTGGAGCCCATGGGCGTGCAGCTGCCGGCGCGTCCGGCGTCGGCGCCCGACGATGGCAAGGCTTTGCCAGTAAAAAGAGGGGGCCGCAAATGACCGTGCACAGAATTCGGAACGCGCCATGATCATGCCGCGCGCCTCCGGCCAGCTGCTGCTGCCGGTCAACCCGCTGTTCGTCGCGTTCACGCTGCTGCTCGCCTTCGCGTTCAACCTCGTGCCGCTCGGGCGCGACCCGTTGGTACCCGATTTCGTCGCGCTGGTGCTGGTGTTCTGGAACGTGCACCAGTCGCGCCGCGTCGGCGTCGGCCTGGCGTTCCTGTTCGGGCTGATGATGGACGTGCACGCCGGTGCCGTGCTCGGCCAACACGCGCTGGCCTACACGCTGCTAAGTTTCTTTGCGATCACGATCCATCGGCGCTTGCTGTGGTTCACGGTGCCGTCGCAGGCGGTGCAGATCCTGCCGCTGTTTTTCGCAGCGCACGCGGTGTCGCTGATCGTGCGCATGGTTGCCGGCGGCATGTTTCCAGGCTGGCAAGTGCTGCTCGCGCCGGTTTTCGAAGCGCTGTTGTGGCCGATCGCGACATGGTTGTTGCTCGCCCCGCAACGCCGCGCACCGGATCGGGATGAAAATCGCCCGTTGTGACTGAGCTAAAAAACGTCGAACAAGAAGTCGGGCGCTTTCGCATGCGCCTGGCAGCAGCGGCTGCGTTCGTGTTGTTCGCGTTCGGGCTGCTCGGCGCGCGCTTGGTCTATCTGCAGATCTACAAGCACGAAGAGCTCTCGACCCAGGCCGAGAACAACCGCATCACGGTCGTGCCCATCGTGCCGAATCGCGGCCTGATCCTGGACCGCAACGGCATCGTGCTTGCCAACAACTATTCGGCCTACACGCTGGAGATCACGCCCACCAAGGTCGATGACCTTGAGGCGACGATCGACCGGCTGGCCACGATCGTCGACATCCAGCCGCGCGACCGCAAGCGCTTCAAGCGGCTGATGGACGAGAACAGCAAGAGCATGGAGTCGCTGCCAATCCGCACCAAGCTCAGCGACGACGAGGTCGCGCGCTTCACGGCGCAGCGCTTCATGTTCGCCGGGGTGGACATCAAGGCGCGGCTGTTCCGCAACTACCCGCTCGGCGAGGTCGGCAGCCACCTGATCGGCTACATCGGCCGCATCAACGAGGCCGAGAAGGACAAGATCGACGACTCCGACGACGAGGCCAACTACCGCGGCACGCAGTACATCGGCAAGCTCGGCGTCGAGCAGAGCTACGAGGCCGAGCTGCACGGCACGGTCGGCTTCGAGGAGATG
>JANYBE010000458.1 GCA_025360945.1 Rhizobacter sp.
TGTGCCCGAATCGAAGGGCCTGAACGAATTGCTGCGTGACTTTCGGGCCAACCGCAACCACCTGGCGATCGTGATCGACGAGTTCGGCAGCACGGCAGGGCTCATCACGATCGAAGATGTGCTCGAAGAAATCGTCGGCGAGATCGAGGACGAGTTCGACGACAAGGACGGCGAGTCCGGCATCTACACGCTCGCCGACGGCAGCCAGCGCGTCGCGGGCGACGTCGACATCGTCGCCGTCAACGAGGCCTTCGGCGTGCTGCTGCCCAACGACGAATTCGACAGCATCGGCGGCCTGGTTGCGCACGAGCTCGGCCGCGTGCCTAGGCGCGGCGAGTCCGTGACCATCGACGAGCTCGTGTTCAGCGTGATGCTGACGCGCGGCGGTGCGGTACGCTGGTTCAAGGTGACGCGCGCGCCGGCGGACACGGCGCCGGGCGCTTGAGCCTCTTTCTCGAACTGCTGCTGGCCGCGGCGCTCGGCGCGCTGCACAGCCTGACGTTCGTGCACACCCGCTGGTGGTGGGGCCAACTGCTGATTGTCGCGCTGCTGGCCTCGCGTGTAGCCGCGCTCGCGCCCGGACGCGCCGCGGGGGTCGGGCTGGTGTTCGGCACCGCGTGGATCGCCGCCGGCACTTGGTGGCTGTTCATCAGCCTGCACACCTACGGCGGGTTGCCGGCGTGGCTCGCGGTGCTGGCGATTGCCGCACTGAGCGCCACGCTCTCGCTCTACCTCGCTGCGGCGATGGCCGCGTTCGCGCGCTGGCGCAGCGGCTGCGGCTGGCGCGACGCGCTGCTGTTTGGCGCGGTCTGGCTGCTTGCCGAACTGGCGCGCGGTGTGATCCTCACCGGTTTTCCGTGGCTCGCCAGCGGCTACGCGCAGCTCGATGCGCCGCTCGCGGCGCTCGCGCCCTGGCTGGGCGTCTACGGCATCGGCTTCGTGCTTGCGGTGCTCGCCTCGTGGCCCGTGCTCAATCGCCGCAGCGCGCTGCGGTCGCGATCGATTTCGGTCATCGCGCTGATACTCGCGCTCGGCGCCGCGGCGAGCCTCGGCCCGGGCCGGTTCACCACCGCCAACGGCACGCTGACGGTCACGCTGCTGCAAGGCAATGTCGCGCAGGACGAGAAGTTCGCCGCCGAGCAGATGCCCAAGGCCCTGGCCTGGACCCGCGAACAGCTGCTCGCCGCGCGCGGCGTGCTCGTTGTCGGGCCCGAGACGGTGATCCCGCTGCTGCCAAGCCAGCTCGACCCCGGTTACTGGGAGGAATTGGCGGCGCACTTCCAGCGTGGCCCGCAGGCCGCGTTGCTGGGACTGCCGCTGGGCGACGAGGACGTGGGCTACACGAATTCGGCCGCCGGCGTCTCGGCCGCCACCGCCGCGCTGCCCGGCGGCTTCTACCGCTATGACAAGCATCATCTCGTGCCCTTCGGCGAGTTCATTCCAACTGGATTTCACTGGTTCACGCAGCTCATGAACATCCCGCTCGGGGACTTCAACCGCGGCGTGGTGGGTGCGCCGTCGTTCGCGTTCCACGGCCAGCGCATTGGCGCCAACATCTGCTACGAGGACTTGTTCGGCGAGGAGCTCGCGGCGCGCTTCGCGGACGCCGCGAATGCGCCGACGATGTTCGCCAACATAAGCAACATCGGCTGGTTCGGCGACTCCAGCGCGATCGCGCAGCACCTGCAGATCTCGCGCATGCGCGCGCTCGAGTTCCAGCGCCCGATGCTGCGTGCGACCAACACCGGCGCCACTGCGGTGATCGACCACCGCGGCCACGTCACCCATGCGCTGGCGCCGCACACGCAGGGTGTGCTCGATGGCGAGGTGCAGGGCCGCACCGGTCTGACCCCGTTCGCGTGGTGGGCGTCACGTTTAGGCGTGTGGCCGCTGTGGATGCTGGGGGGGCTGCTCGCTGCTGCAGCGGCACTCAAGCCGGTGCGGCCTGCCGCCTAGAATCCAGGCTTTGCGCCAGCAGTGCCCACGTCACCATCCATGCTCACCTTCCAGCAAATCATCCTCAAGCTGCAAGACTATTGGAGCCGACAAGGTTGCGCGCTGCTGCAACCTTACGACATGGAAGTGGGTGCCGGTACAAGCCACACCGCGACCTTTCTGCGCGCGATCGGCCCCGAGCCCTGGAAGGCCGCGTACGTGCAGCCCAGCCGCCGCCCGAAAGATGGCCGCTATGGCGAGAACCCGAACCGCCTTCAGCACTACTACCAGTATCAGGTAGTGCTCAAGCCCGCGCCGGCCAACATCCTCGAGCTCTACCTCGGCTCGCTCGCCGCGCTTGGCTTTGACCTGAAGGCCAACGACATCCGCTTCGTCGAGGACGACTGGGAGAACCCAACGCTCGGCTGCTGGGGCCTGGGCTGGGAGGTCTGGCTCAATGGCATGGAGGTGACGCAGTTCACCTACTTCCAGCAGGTCGGCGGCATCGACTGCAAGCCGATCACCGGCGAGATCACCTACGGGCTCGAGCGACTGGCGATGTACCTGCAGGGCGTGGACAACGTCTACGCGCTGACCTGGACCGATGGTTTGACGTACGGCGACGTCTACAAGCAGAACGAGGTCGAGCAGAGCACCTACAACTTCGAGCACAGCGATGTGGAGTTCCTGCTCACGGCGTTCAACGCGCACGAGAAGCAATCGAAGCACTTGATGGAACAGCAACTCGCGCTGCCGGCCTACGAGCAGTTGCTCAAAGCAGGGCACAGCTTCAACCTGCTCGATGCGCGCGGCGCGATCAGCGTCACCGAGCGCGCAGCCTACATCGGCCGAATCCGCAATCTGGCGCGTGCGGTGGCGCAAAGCTATCTCGACAGCCGGGCGCGCTTGGGCTTTCCGATGGCGCCGAAGGCGTGGGCCGACGAGGTCACGGCGCAGATCGCCTTGAAGAGGGCGGCCTGAGATGACGACGAAGAATCTGCTCGTCGAGCTGTTCGTCGAGGAGCTGCCTCCGAAGGCATTGAAGAAGCTAGGCGAAGCGTTTGCAAGCGCGCTCGCCGAGAGCCTGAAGGCGCAAGGCCTTGCAAGCGATCAGTCCAAGGTCATGCCGTTCGCGTCGCCGCGCCGTCTTGCCGCGCATGTGACCGCGGTAAGCGCGCAAGCGGCCGACAAGTCCGTGTCGCAGAAGCTGATGCCCGTCAGCGTGGGCCTTACGGCCGCCGGCGAAGCCACGCCCGCGCTGCTGAAGAAGCTCGCGAGTGTGGGCGCCAGCGCGGACGATGTGCCGCGACTCAGGCGCCAGATGGACGGCAAGGCCGAGGCGCTGTTCTTCGACAGCGTCGTCACCGGCGCGACGCTCGCGCAAGGCTTGCAGAAGGCGCTGGCCAAGGCGCTTGCCGACCTGCCGATCCCGAAAGTGATGCAGTACCAACTCGCCGATGGCTGGACCAGCGTGAGCTTCGTGCGGCCCGCGCATGGCCTTGTCGCGCTGTTCGGCCACGACGTGGTGCCGGTGCAGGCTCTCGGGTTCACGGCCGGTCGCAGCACGCACGGCCACCGTTTCGAGGCGCGGATCGATCCGATCGAATTGAAGAATGCCGACGAGTACGAGCAGCGGCTCGAATCGGACGGCGCGGTGATCGCCAGCTTTGCCGCGCGCCGCGACGAGATCGCGCGTCAGTTGAAGGCCGCCGCTGCGAAGCAGGGTCTGACGCCGATCGCCGACGACGCGCT
>JANYBE010000460.1 GCA_025360945.1 Rhizobacter sp.
CCGACGGCACGCGCGGCATCGCGCACCAGCTCGCGGTGTTCGAGGAGGCCACGCGTGGCATGCCCGGCGAGCGCTCGCTGGCGAACAGCGCGGCGACCTTGCGCTTCGCGCCGAACTTCGAGACGGTGCGCGCCACGGGCCACGAAGTCGGCGTTGCCGCCGACTGGGTCCGCCCCGGCATCATGGTCTACGGCTCGTCGCCCGACTTCCCCGAGAAGACCATCGCCGACTGGGGCCTGCGGCCGGCGATGAGCCTGCGCGCCGAAATCATCGCGACGCAGGAGGTGAAGGCCGGCGAACAGGTCGGCTACGGCAGCCGCTTCACGGCCGACCACGACATGCGCATCGGCGTGATCGCCTGCGGCTACGCCGACGGCTACCCTCGCGTCGTGCCCAACGGGACGCCGGTGCTGGTGAACGAGACACGCACCCGCATCGTCGGCCGCGTTTCGATGGACATGATCACGGTCGATCTCTCGCCGGTGCCCGGCGCTGGTGTCGGCAGCGTCGCGACGCTGTGGGGCGCGAGCCCGGGCGGCGCCGTGCTGCCCATCGACGAGGTTGCGCGAGCCGGCGGCACGATCGGCTACGAGCTGATGTGCGCGCTCGCGCAACGAGTGCCCACGCGCGCGGTATGACGCGCGATGGCACTCGTCATCACGGAAAGCGAAGTCGAGTTCAGCGCGATCCGCGCGCAGGGCGCAGGGGGGCAGAACGTCAACAAGGTGTCGAGCGCGGTACACCTGCGCTTCGACATCCATGCGTCCTCCCTGCCCGAGCCGGTTAAGGAGCGCCTGCTTGCGTTGCGCGACCAGCGCATCACCGCCCAAGGCGTGGTCGTGATCAAGGCCCAGACCACGCGCAGCCAGGACATGAATCGGGCCGACGCGATGCTGCGCCTGACCGAGCTGGTCAACAGCGTCGCTGTGCCGCCAAAAGCCCGCCGCGCCACCAAGCCGACCTACGGCTCGAAGCAGCGGCGGCTCGAAGGCAAGGGCATCCGCGCTGCAATCAAGGCCGGACGCGGCAAGGTCAGCGAATAGCGACGGCGCCAATCGCACCGCGCTGCCCGACGTAGCTCGATTGCAAGAGTCGCTCGGCCGTGACCCTGAAAGCCTCGCAAGCCGGCTGGCTGTGATCGGACATTCGTCCGATGCCGCGGTGGCGTGCGCCGGCACACACTGACGGCCATGGCCAAAACCATCGTCTTCATACACGGCGCCCGGGTCACCCGAGCTGCTGGGATCTCTTCAAGCGCCGCTACGAGGCGCGTGGCTATTCCGGCATCGCGCCCGCGTGGCCGTTCGATGCGCGTCCGGTCGCCGAGCTGCAGCGCCACCCCGCGCCCGGCCTTGCCGCTTACACGATGCCGTTCAAGGCCTTTCAGTGGGGCTTCGCGCATACGCAGCCGCCGGCAGCGCAGCGCGCTGCGCACGACACGCAGATCGTGCCGACACCCGGCCGCGTCAACTACCAGCTCTTGCTCGGCATCCACACGGCGGTCATTTTTAAGAACCACCGCCGCACGCCGCTATTGTTGATCGGCGGCGAGCTCGACCGCACCGCCACCGCGGGCATGACGCCAACCCTGTTCCGCAGGCACTGGGCCTGGAAGGCCGTCACCGCGTACAAGGAGTTCGGCGGCCGCACCCACGGTGCTCATTGCCGCGCCCGGCTGGGAAGAGGAGGCTGACGCCGCGATCGGCTGGGCCGAGCAACACGCGCGCTGAGCGCGGCGCGCGCCGTGCTCAGGCGCGCTTGAACGTCGCAAGCAGCAACCCCGCCGCGACGAACAGGCTGCCGAAAGTGCGGTTCATCGCTCGGATCTGGCGCGACGACTTCAGCAAGCGCAGCACCTTGGCTGCCAGTGCGGTGTAGCAGCCCATCACGACCAGGTCGGTGAACGCGATGGTCGCGCCGATCACCGCGTATTGCGGTGCAAGTGCGTGCGAGAGGTCGAGGAATTGCGGCACGACCGCGAGCAGAAACACCGTCGTCTTCGGGTTCGCGGCGTTGATCGCCAGGCCGCGCAGGACGAGCCGGCGTGGTGAGACGACTTCGCCGCTCGCAGTCTCGCTGATCACCGGCACGGCCGGCGCCCGCCACTGCCGGATGCCAAGGAACACGAGGTAGGCCACGCCCAACCACTTGACGAGCGCGTAGGCAAGGCTCGACGCCGCGATCAGCGCGCCCAGCCCGAGGCCGACCACGGCCACCTGCACCAGGATGCCCAGCACTAGGCCGATCGTCATCATGTAGCCACGCGCGAAGCCGTGGTTCAGGCCGGCGCTCATCGCCGCGATGGCGCCCGCGCCGGGCGAGATGCTGATCGCCCATGAGGCGAGGAAGAAGGTCAGCCAGACAGAGAGTTCCATGCCACGGATTTTCCCACGCAGTGACAATGCCGCGCATGGCCAAGGACAAATCGATCTTCATCTGCAGCGAATGCGGCGGCACGTCCGCCAAATGGCTGGGCAAGTGCCCGAGCTGCGAGGCGTGGAACACGCTGGTCGAGTCGGTCGAGGAAGTCGTCTCGAAGAATCGCTTCGGCAGCAGCGGACGCGGGCTCGTCGCGAGCCAGCCGGTAACGACACTGGCCGAGATCGACGCCAGCGCTGTGGATCGACAGGGCACTGGGATCGAGGAGCTCGACCGCGTGCTCGGCGGCGGCATTGTCGCCGGCGGCGTGGTACTGATCGGCGGCGACCCGGGCATTGGCAAGTCCACGCTGCTGCTGCAGGCGCTCGACAGCCTTGCGCTCCGCATGAAGACGCTGTACGTGACCGGAGAAGAAAGCGGCGCGCAGGTCGCACTGCGCTCGCGCCGGCTCGGCCTCGGCAGTTCGCAAGTGCGCGTGCTGGCCGAGATCCAGCTCGAGAAGATCGCCGCGACGCTCGAGACCGAGCAACCCGCGGTCTGCGTGATCGACTCGATCCAGACCATGTACAGCGATCAACTTTCGTCGGCGCCCGGCTCGGTCGCGCAGGTGCGCGAGTGCGCGGCGCAGCTCACGCGCATCGCCAAGAGCAGCGGCACGACCATCATCCTTGTCGGCCACGTCACGAAGGAAGGTGCGCTCGCCGGCCCGCGCGTGCTCGAGCACATCGTCGACACGGTGCTCTATTTCGAGGGCGACACGCATTCGAGCTTTCGGCTCGTGCGCGCGATCAAGAACCGCTTTGGCGCGGTCAACGAGATCGGCGTATTCGCGATGACTGAGAAGGGACTGAAGGGCGTCGCAAACCCGAGCGCGATCTTCTTGTCGACGCACGGCGAGCCGGTCGCCGGCTCGTGCGTTCTTGTCACGCTCGAAGGCACGCGGCCGCTGCTGGTCGAGATCCAGGCGCTGGTCGATTCAGGCGGGCCGAGCCCGCGGCGCCTGAGCGTGGGCATCGAGCGCGATCGTCTCGCGATGATGCTCGCGGTGCTGCACCGGCACGCCGGCATCGCGGCGACCGATCAGGACGTGTTTGTCAACGCCGTCGGCGGCGTGCGCATCAGCGAGCCAGCGGCCGATCTGGCCGTGATGCTCGCGATCCAGAGCAGCCTGCGCGGCAAGCCGCTGCCGCGCGGTTT
>JANYBE010000463.1 GCA_025360945.1 Rhizobacter sp.
CTGCTATCTGGCATGTCAAGCACCGTGCAGGCTTGGGCAGGTGCACAGCGGCACGCTTACATTTGGACGCATGAAAAAAATCCACACAGCGCCGGGCCACGTCGGGCCCGGCGGGCACCCCTTGGACAGCCTTGTGTTGGCGTGTAAGTAGCTTGATTTCATTGGGATATTTTCTGCTGCAATTGTCATCAAAGTGTCAAAACGCTGGCGCCACGCGGCTTGCGCAGGCGGGTACACAGACTTTTGCACAAAGTTATCCACAGAAACTGTGCGTCGATGCCGGCGCCGACTAGGCCATAATCCACTCGCACAACATTCGCACGGAGGGGACTTTTGCTTTCCATCATACAAGCCGCTGGCTGGCCAATCTGGCCCCTGCTTCTGTGCTCCATCGTTGCGCTCGCTCTTGTCATCGAACGCTTCACCAGCCTGCGTCGCACGCGCGTGGCTCCGACGCGCCTGCTCGATGAAGTCATCTCGGTCACCCGGGCCAGCCTGCCGCCCGCCGACGTGGTCAACAAGCTGGCTGAAAACTCCGTGCTCGGCAAGGTGCTGGCCACCGGCTTGCGCGCGGTGATTGCCGAACCGCGCACCAGCGAGGCCGCGTTGCGGGGAGCGTTTGAGTCCGCCGGCCGCGCCGCCGTGCACAAGCTCGAGCGCTACCTGAACACGATCGGAACCATCGCCTCCGCCGCGCCGCTGCTCGGCCTGATGGGCACGGTCATCGGCATGATCGAGATCTTCGGTTCGCAAGCGCCCACCGGTGGCAATCCTGCGCAGCTCGCGCACGGCATCTCGGTCGCGCTTTACAACACCGCGTTCGGTCTGATGATCGCGATCCCGTCGCTGATGTTCTACCGCTACTTTCGCGGCCTGGTCGATGGCTACACGCTTGACATGGAGCAGGCCGCGGATCGGCTCGTGCCGCATCTGATGCGCTTCGTGGTCGACCGCCGCCAGCACGCCTGAAATGACAGCCCCCACGTTAGTGCGTTCCTGCCCTCCCGAGGGGCGCTCTGCCGCCTTGGGGCGGCCCGGCGGCGTCTGAGAGGCACGACAACATGGCGATGAACTTTCGCAAGCAGCGGCTCGAAGACCCGGAGATCAACCTCATCCCTTTCATCGATGTGCTGCTGGTGGTACTCATCTTCCTGATGCTGTCCACCACGTACTCGAAGTTCACCGAATTGCAGATCACGCTCCCGGTGGCCGACGCCGACAAGGCGCGTGACCGACCCCATGAAATCATCGTCTCGGTCGCTGCCGATGGCCGCTACACCGTAAACCGCAAACCGGTCGACGGCCGCAGCGTCGAGCTGCTCGCGGCCGAACTGGCGAGTGCCGCCGGTGGCTCCACCGAGATGATCGTGATCGTGTCTGCTGACGCCACCGCCGCTCATCAGAGCGTCATCAACGTGATGGATGCTGCGCGGCGCGCGAACCTGCCGCGCCTGACCTTCGCCACCCAGACATCGACCGGCGCCGAAGGGCACTAGCGCAGCAAGCGCCTTGGATTCGCACTCGTCGCCAGTGGCGTTTGACGCAGCGCAGCGGCTACAACAGGCATGGTTGTCGCGCGGCCTGCTGGCTCGCGTGCTGTGGCCCGTGTCCATGTTCTTTGCCACGCTAACGGCGCTGCGACGCAGCCTTTATCGCTTCGGCGTGCTGCGCACCCGTGCCGTGGCCGCACCGGTCATCGTCGTCGGCAACCTGATCGCCGGTGGCGCCGGCAAGACGCCGGTAGTGATCACGCTCGTCGAAACCTTGCGCCGACGCGGCTACACGGCAGGTGTCGTATCGCGTGGCTACGGTGCCGGCATACACGGCGTGCTTGACGTGACCCGTGCGACTCGTGCCGCCGACTGCGGCGACGAACCGTTACTGGTACATCTGCGCACCGGCGCACCGGTCGTCGTCGGCCGCGACCGTGTCGCCGCGGCACGCCACCTGATGCAGCAACACCCGACGATCGACGTGATCGTCAGCGACGACGGTCTGCAGCACCTGCGGCTGGCCCGCGATGCGCAGGTGTTGGTCTTCGATGAACGCGGCACGGGCAACGGCTGGCTGCTACCGGCTGGCCCGTTGCGGGAACCCTTGCCAGGCGCCGTGCCGCCGCGCAGCCTAGTCGTCTACAACGCGGCTGCTCCGTCGACGCCCTTGCGTGGAACGTTGGCGCACCGAGCGCTGCGCGGTGCCGTTGCGCTCACCGACTGGTGGCAAGGCCGGCCGGCCTCGCACGACGTGCTGGATGCACTTCGCGGGCGCCCCGTGCTGGCCGCGGCCGGCGTGGCTCGGCCCGAGCGCTTCTTCACGATGCTGCGCGAACGCGGTCTCACGATCACGCCGCTGCCCTTGCCTGACCACCACGCTTACGTGGCGCTCCCCTGGCCGGTCGACGCAATCGATGTGATCGTCACTGAAAAAGATGCCATCAAGCTAGACCCTGCGCGCAGGGGCATTACGCGAGTCTGGGTCGCGCCGCTAGACTTCACACTCGATGCGGCGTTTGACGCCGCGCTCTTCGAACTGCTGCCACCGCCTGGAAGCTCATCCCATGGAAACGCGTCTGCTTGACCTGCTCGTCTGCCCGATCTGCAAGGGCCCGCTGGAGCATCTGCGTCCGCCGTTACAGGAACAGGTTGAGCTCGTATGCCGCGCCGACGGGCTGGCGTTCGTAGTGCGCGACGGCATCCCGATAATGCTCGAGGCCGAGGCGCGTTCGCTGGACGCGCCCGTCCCTTCGACCGCCCCATGAGCTTCACCGTGCTCGTCCCGGCACGCATGGCCTCGAGCCGGCTGCCGGGCAAGCCGCTCGCGGACATCGCTGGCGTGCCGATGATCGTGCGCGTCGCGCAACGCGCGGCGCGCTCAAGTGCGAACCGCGTCGTGGTCGCCACCGATCATGCGGACATCCTCGCGTCCTGCACCTCCTGCGGCATCGTGAACAGCATCGGCGTGCCGAAGATGCCAGGCGCGAT
>JANYBE010000467.1 GCA_025360945.1 Rhizobacter sp.
CCGCCGACGTCAATCATCCAGTGACAACGACAAACAGCCAAAGGACCCCAGCCCATGACCCACTGAACCAGCGACATTCATCCCCGTCCAACCGGCCATCCTGAATGTCGTTTTACCGGACACGCTGCTTGACGCTCTCCAGTTGGCTAAGAAGCTGCCAACGTCTGCGTGCATTCCCTGCACCTGCAAACTTCCCTGATACAGGGAAATGGGCAGAGGAGAGAGGTTCGCAGTCGACTGCGCCCACCGCCACACAATCAGCATTACGGGCCTTCGCGGCCCACTTTTGCCTTTCTGCCCCCGATAGCAGCAGCCCCGATCATCCATGCTCTTGGTTGAGCGGTGGTGACCGACCTCTAGCGTCGGTCAGGTTGCTATGGTGCATCACGTCTTCACCGCGGCAATCACCACATGCCTACTCGCATACGATCGAGCATGGGCTCACGACGACAAGAACGTGAAGCGCGCGATCAAGGTGCCGCGCTGCTCACTACCCGGCGCTCCGCATCTGCAAGGCCAGCCGCGCTTCTCATGGGGTGCTGGGCGCGCGTTGAATCTCGTCGACGACAACGCCGGCGTTCTCGAATGCGTGCACACGAAGCAGCGCTTGCGGCTTGAGGACTGGGGGAGGTAGATTTGTGGGCCAGGGTCGTCGGCCAGTACCTCCAGCGTGCGCGGTTGTTGGGTCGAATGGCAGATCGCGTTGACGTCCAGGTACCTTGAGCTTGTGCACTCGCACATTTGCAGCAGCATCCGGCAGCGAGCCTGCCGCCGCTTTCCCAGAATGTCGCGCTCTATCTTCACGCGCGCCAACTCGGCTCGCATCCGGCTGATCTCCATCTGCTCGGCGCTCACCTTCGGCTTGCCGTCAGCCCCCTTGAGCCTGCCTTGCCGGTGAGCCTTGACCTAATTGAACAGCGTCTGATCGACCACGCCCAAAGTGCGAGCCGCCGCCGCAATGCTCTGTGCGCCCTCGATCAGGCGAACCGCCGCTTGCTTGAAATACCGCGCTCTCGTCGTCTTGGTCATTTTCGTTCTCCTTGCTTGCATTGAAACACTCAGCAAGGGCTACGGCTACGCTTTTCGCGGGCAAGGTCAGTTCGGACAACCGGGCCACCTCTCAGCGCCCTGCAACGGTGGAGTCGGCGAGGCTGGTGTGAGATAGTGGAGCGGACAACTCAGAGCAACTCCTGCGGAAGTTTCATGAAGCCCAAGTACTATCGAATCTGCCTCTGGCTGACTGTGGTCGAGTGTGTCGTGGCTTTCACTATCGCGATGGCACTGTGGGTCAACCTGATGCCGATCTGGATACGCATGCCGGACGCGCAGCACCTCAGCACTTTCGAGAGGTACATGACTTCTGGCTATGGCTTCTGGGGCGCCATGTGGGCGATCCCGAACTACGTAATGCTCGACACCACCGACGTGGAGGCTCGTCGCAAATGGGCCCTTCTGGCGGGCTGCATGTACCTGCTCTGGTGGTTCTTCTGGTGGGACCAAATTTGGAACGGTACATGGCAGTGGTACGTGTTGGCAGGCTATGTGCCCTTGCGTTTGTTCCAAGCCGGCGCCAATCTGACGTACGCGTTGCGTCCAGCCCCGGCCGAGCGCTCGTGATCAGGCCCGCGGAGCACGCGCCGGCCTATCCGCACGACGCTATCCAGGAGATCGCGGATGACGTCTTTGCCGTGCGTGGCAGCCTGTTGATGAATCCGCTGATACGCATCTCCCGCAACATGGCGGTCGTGCGCTACGCAGGCGAGCTATCGCTGATCAATCCGATTCGCCTGAATGAGTCCGGCATCGACGCACTCCAGCGTCTGGGACGAATCAGCCGAATCATCACCTTGGGCGGGCTTCACGGCATTGACAACGCCTGGTACCGGGAGCATTTTGGCGTTGAATCCTGGGCTCGTCCCGGCAGCAAAAAGTACCCGCCACCCGCCGACAACCGCTTGCTGGATGAACGGCAGTCACTGCCGTTTCCAGATGCACAATTGTTTTGCTTCCACGGCACGCAGCCAGAGTCCGCCGTGCTGCTGGGGCGCGGTCGGGGCTTGTTGCTCACCTGCGATGCGATCCAACATTACGGCGACTACCGTCACACGAGCCCGGCCGCCAAGCTGCTTCTGCCCTTGCTGGGGTTCCCGAAGACCACGCTGGTCGGCCCGATCTGGCTGAAGGCGGTGACGCCACCGGGCGGCACGATGCTGGGGGACTTCGAGCGGCTGCTCCGGTTGAAATTCGACAGCCTGTTCGCTGCTCACGGCAGCTTCCTACCAGAAGGCGCGCACGCTGCGGTCGAGGTGGCGGTGCACAAGGCCTTCGGCTGAAAGTTCGACCCAGGCGGCCCGAGGCTCATCCCAGGCTTTGCAACAGGGCGTGTGCCTCTTGCAAGTCCCGGGTGGCCAAGCCTTCGGTGTAGCCACTCAGCGCGGCGCCGAGCGCGTCGCGTGCCTTCATCAACTCGCCGCGTGTGGCTTGCAGCCGCGCCAAGCTCGTGGCGGCGCGCAGCGCCCACGTCGCGGCGCGCTGTCGTTGGGCGATCGACAGCGACTTCTCGAAGCAGCGCTGCGCCTCGTCGTGCATGTCCGTCCATCCGTGTCCTACGGCGCGGTGCAGCATCAGCTCGCCGCGCAATCGGTGCAGTTCGGCTTCGTAGAAGTGTTCCTCAGTCTGCGCGACGAAGTCTAGCGCCTCGGCTACGACGGCAAGACCCTGGTCCGTGTCGCCGGCTCGCTCGTACGCGGCCACCAGCACCGCCAGTGCTCCCGACCGCGAGGTGCGGGCTCCACCGGAGCGGATGGCCCGCTCGCCTTCGCGGATCAGCACGCAGCCCTCATGGGCGTGGCCCTCTTCGACCAGCGCACAACCCAACATCAGCGTGCCCCAGGCAGCGAGCAACGGGAAGCCCTGCTCGCGTGCCAACGCGACGAGCGCCTGTGCTCGCTCCCGCGTCAGCTCCGGCTCCCTGCGGGTCTGGTGCACGACGGCGCAGAAGTGCAGCGAATAGGCGAGGCTGAACGCGTGGCCGCCCGCGCGCGCCAGCTCAACCGCCTGGTTCACCCGTGCTAACGCCTGGTCGGGGCGGCCCAGGCTCATCAGCGCCCAGGCGCCGTAGCATAGGCAGCCCACGCCTGGGTCCAGCCAGTACATCGCTACGTGGGAGCGGTGCCGTTCGGCGTCGTACAGGGACCAGCCCGCCTCGCAGTGCCCGAGGGCTTCGGCGAACTCGCCGGTGTGCAGTCCGATGATCCCGCAGGCTCGGTGTGCCTGAAGCTGAAATCCGTCGTCCTCGCCACGTCGGGCCAGCGCCAGCAGTTGCTGGGAGATGACCCGCGCCGCGGCGTATTCGGCCTGGACCTGCCGATTCGACCAGACGCCGTACATGACCGGGAAGAGCTGGCTCGACTCGCCGAGGGCTTCACACAGCTCGAATGCGCGTTCGCTAGCCGAGCGAACCTCCGGCGACGCCCAGCTGGATGTAACGGCGTGCGGCACGCCCAGTGCGAGGAGCAGCGTGAGTTCCTGGCGGTCGCGCTCGGGCCCATCGGGCAGTGTCTTCACGAGCGCGAGCGCCTTGGACAAATGCTGGATGGCTTCCTTGTTCGCCGAGTTCTCCACGGCGCGCAGGCCGGCGCGTTGCCAGAAGCCAATGGCTTGCGGCACCAGCCCGGCCTCGGTGTAGTGGTGCGCCACCAGCTCCGGATGCAGGTCTGCCTTCTGCGGCCACTCGGTGGTCAGGAGATCCGCGACGCGCGCGTGGGTCTTTTGGCGTCGCCGGGTGAGCAATGAGTTGTAGGCCGCGTCCTGCATCAGCGCGTGCCGGAAGATATAGGCCGTGTCATGTTCGCCGGGTTGGCACACGAGGATGCCGGCGTCGCAAAGTCGTTGCAGGTCAGCGGCCAGTGTCTGGTCGTCCCCGTCCGTCAGGGCTCGAATCAAATCGAGATTGAAGTCGCGGCCGAGCACGGAGGCAGTTTCCGCCAGATGGCGCGAATGGCCGAGCCGGTCCAGCCGCGAGGCCAGCGCGTCTTGCAGCGAAATCGGGACCGCCATGTGGGGCAGGGCGCCCGTGAGTTCGAACCGGGTCGGGGTATCGCGCAGCAGATTGGATTCGAGCAGGTCCTTGGTCATCTCCTGCACGTACAGCGGCACGCCGTCGGTCTTGCTGACGAGTTGCTCCAGAACGTCGGCGGGCAGCGGCTTGCCCGCGATCTGCGTGGCCACACGCTGGATGTCCTGCGGCGACAAACGCGTCAGCGGCAGCTTTACGCAGGGCCCGTCGGTCGGCCACGGTGGCACGAAGTCGAGCCTGCAGGTCAGCGCGACCAGTGTGGCCGAGTCCTTGAGCCGGCCCTTTCCGATCGACAGCATTTCCAATGTGGAAGGATCGGCCCATTGCAGATCCTCGAAGATCACCAGCGCCGGCTGCCCGGTCGCGCGGTTCAGCAGCCAGGAGGCCAACGCCTGCAGTGTTCTGGCCTTGCGTTCTCCGCGACTCAGGACGGGTTCTGCAAAGCCTGCGGGCAGAGGAATCGACAGCAACGCGGCAAACAAAGACAGGTGGCCGTCGTCCTCCAGGCCGACACTGTCGAGCCATTGTCTGAGGCGGTTCAGGCGGGCGCCTGGGGGCTCTTCCGGCCCGACTTGCACCGCTCGACCGAGCTGTTCGACCACGGGGTAGAGCGGGCTGTTCACGTGGAAAGGCGAGCAGCGAAACACCAGACGCGCCGCACCGTCTTCGCTGGCGCGTTGGCTCAGTGCCTGGATGACGCGTGATTTGCCGATGCCCGCTTCGCCGCTGAGCATCACCGCTTGTCCTTCACCGGCTCGAGCCCGCAGCCAGCGGCGCTGCAACGCCTTCAGTTCGCGCTGGCGTCCCTGCATCGGCGTCACGCCGAGTTCGAGCAACACGTCGAAGCGGCTCCTGGCGTGCCCTTGCTGCTTCACCTCGTAGAGGCGGATCGGCTCGGTGATGCCCTTCAGCGTCTGGGTGGGCAGCTCTTCGCAATCGAAGAGGCTCTGCACGAGGCGATGCGTGGCGCCGCTGATGGCCAGGGTGTGCGGCTGCGCTGCACCTTGCACGCGCGCGGCGATGTTGGGCGTCCTGCCCATGGCCAGTTGCTCCGTGCGCAGGCCTTCGCCGATGGAGCCGATCACGACCGGGCCAGTGTGCATGCCGATCCGCACCTGGACCGCTATCCGGGGCTTCAGTGCGCTGATGTCGGCGAGGATGTCCAGGCCCGCCTTCACGCCGCGCACGGCGTCGTCCTCATGGGCGGCGGGGTAGCCGAAGTAGGCCAGGATGCCGTCGCCCAGGTACTGCGCGACGTAGCCTTCGTAGCGCTGGACGACCTGACGGATCGCTTGCTGGTATGCACTGACCAGCTCGTGCAAGTCCTCGGGGTCGAGCTGTTCCGACAGCGCAGTAGAGCCCACCAGATCGCAGAACATGACGGTGAGTTGGCGGCGCTCGCCCTCCGGTGTCGGCGCCGCCGCGACGGCCGCGGTGCCGGCAGGGCCGGCCCAAACCAGGACCTTGCCATCCTCGTCGGTGGCGACCCGCTCGGCATCGATCAACTCTTCAACCAGGTCTTGCAGTGCGGTGTCGTCGAGACCGAACTCGCGAGCCAGCCCCCGGTACGTAATACGGCCCTTACGCTGAAGTAGCGCCTTGGCGGCGTCGACGACGTCGGTGAATTTCACTGGCTGCGCCCTCTGACTTGCCGGCTCTGTATCGACCGGTCAAGTGGTGATCCCTGGTGTCCGGCGGCGCGGAGACACGGGCTCGCTCGCAACGCGGTGACTTCAGAGGCCGCGCGTCAACGGATAGCGAAGAATAGCCCAGCCTGCTGCTAAAGTCTGGGCGCGTTTGGCTATAAGAGCACAACAACATGCGGATCTGTCTACCCGGGTCAGCGAACCAATTTGAGCGCGCCGAACGAGAGAGGACGTTGTTCTTTCAACGTCAGGCCTACAGCTGGGTTCACCCCCCCGGTCAGCCGCCGCACTGCAAGGATGTGCCGCCCGGCGAGGAGTTCACCCAGGAGAAGAACCTCTGGATAGCGTTCGACGTCATCGAGAGTATCGCGGACGTGGCGATGGGCGCGATGACGCGCCTGTTCAAGGCCAACGACACCGTCGCGAGGTTCAAGCTCTACTTCCCCATCCGCCCGATCCCTGACGTAGCGGCCCGCTGGATGCAGGACGAGGAGTTCGCGCGCCAGCGGCTCGACGGCATCAACCCCGTGTTGATCGAACTGGCCACTCGCATCCCGGAGAACTTTCCGGTGACCGAAGAGACCGTGAAGGGCGTGATACCACCCGACACCACGCTGGCCGGCTTGCTGGCGGAGCGGCGGCTGTTCCTGCAGGACTACGAGATTCTGCAGGGCCTGGAGCCCGAGTTCGGGCGCTTCTGCGTGGCACCGATGTGCCTGTTTTGGCTCGACGGTCAAGGCCGCCTGATGCCGCTGGCGATTCAGCTCGGTCAATCGCCGGGCGAGACCAAGATCATCTTCACGCCCAAGGACGACTACTGGACCTGGTTGATGGCGCGCGCCTTCGCGCAGTCCGCGGACGGGACCTACCACGAGATCGTAGCGCACCTGGCGCGCACCCACCTGGCGATGGAGCCGTTCTGGGTGGCGGCCTGCCGCACCTTGCCCGCGCAGCACCCCGTGTACGTGCTGCTGCAGCCTCACTTCACGGGCACGATCGAGATCAACCACGCGGCGCGCACGAAGTTGCTGGCGCCGGGTGGGCCGATCGACGAGACCATCGCAATCGGCGCGCGCGGCTGCCTGACCCTTCTTGGCGTGGCGCACCAGCGCTGGACGTTCACGGGCGCCAACCCGGTCACCGACCTTCAGACGCGCGGCCTTCTCAGCAAGGACGTGCTGCCCAACTACCATTACCGGGACGATGCGCTGCTGCTGTACGAGGCGATCGGGACGTTGGTGCGAGACGTGCTGCGTGCCTACTACCCCGACGACGCCACCGTGCAGCTGGACACCGAACTGCATGCCTGGGCGGCGGAGCTGAAGAGCCCCGACGGCGCGCGAGTCAATGGCCTTCCATTCGGCGACGGCCAGATCGCGACATTCGACCAGCTCACCGGGCTGGTCGCACAGCTCATCTTCAACTGCAGCGTGGAGCACGCGGCCGTCAACAACGGCCAGTACGCGCAGTTCGGCTGGATCCCCAACACACCCGGCGCTCTGTACATCTCGCCACCCACGGACCGCGGGCCGCGCAATGAAGCCAACTTCGTCTACGCACTGCCGGACGCCTACGCCGTGGGGCAGCAGCTTGCCTTGGTGCACCTACTGAGCAAGCGTACGCAAAGGCCGCTCGGCACCTACGCGGAGGACTTCTTCAGCGGCGTGATGCCGGTGCGCGATGCGATCGACCGATTCCGGGCGCGCTTAGATGACATTGGCCGCGCGATCCAAGAGCGTAACAAGCAGCTGCCAGTGCCCTACCTATACCTGCAGCCCTGGATCGTGAGCCGGTCGATCGCGATCTGAGCGGCGCACACCGATTGGGAATCAGGGCGGCTTGGCCATCGGGGGCAGGCCCTTCCAGTCCTTTGCCTGTCGAGAGTCCGGGAATGCCGGCGGAACGCCCGTCAGCCGATAGGACAGCAGGCGCGCGCGCGTTGCCCATATGCCCGCCAGCCGCAGGTGGTTGAGCGAATGCGCGTCATCAATCGAGCGTGCTTTAGGTATCGGCAGGCTCTTCGGGTGGTGGCAGAGATCGAACCAGGTCAGCACGCCTTCTTTGTACGACAGCGCCTCGGAGACATCCAGCGCGGCCAGGTCCAGGTAGGGGAACATCGTCTCGTCCCAGGGCACATCGGCGGCGATCCACTCGGGCTGGAGCGTGTCGTCCGGCGGCGGCAGGCGCAACTGTATTTGCAGCATGTAGCGCATCACCTCGCCTGAGGCTAGCAACTCGCGTGTTGCGTCCTTCAGGTAGTTGCGGTTGCGCGTCTCGTTGAACAGCGGGTTCTGAAGCCAAGCGTGGTTGCGGTCCCATTCGTCCGGCAAGCCGCTTTCCTCGCCATCGAACGGAACCGGCACGAGGCGGTATCGGGCGTAGCGGAAGACCTTGTCCCGGCCGATGAATCCGGAGGTCGTCTGCGTCTGGTAGACCAAGCGGTGCGGCGAGACCGGGTCGCGTCGCACGCCGTCGCCGCCGCCGATCGCCGCGGGCGGGTGCGCGCGAAGGTAGGGCACGTACTCCTTCCCTTTGCCGGCCATCGATCGCAGCATGAACTGCACGAACGTGCGCGCATTCCAGAACAGCGGCATCCGGCCGGTGTTCATCAGGATGTCCATCGGCGACTTCGACCGCGAGTCGGCGAACTTGATCGAAGCGCTGCGCACGACCAGCTTGGCGTCATCGGTGAACGACGCCGCGCCATGCCGGATGCGACACGCGAAAGTCCGGCCCTGCTCGAAGAAGTCATGCTCGGGCATCCGCGCGTCGGCCGCAATCCGCAGGCGGCCGCGCAGTGCGATGCCGTTCTCGTGCGACATGCGCTTCTTGCCGAAGAAACTGTTGGCCGAAATGATCAGCGTCACCGCGAATGTGACGAGTGCCAGGACCCATCGATCGAACAAGGCTACCAACGCCAAAATGAACTTGTGCTCAATCATCGGATGTCCTCCCACCCACCCTACTGGGTTCACCACGGGTCACTACTAGGTGACGACCCAGTCTACCGCCTTGAGCGTGCTCCACAATGCGGCTTGGTGCTCCAATAAGTTTTCTTCTCCGGCGCCTCATGGGTAGTTCGGCCAATTGGACTAGGAAGGTGCGCCATCGCATCCATCGCATCGCCAGTCAACTCAAGTGGAACCGTCACTCCTGATTCGTACATCGACTTGGCTACTTGCGGGGGCAGCAGTGGCGGGCGCCTCGATGGCCGCATTGCGATACACCATGGGTCGCCCCGCGCCCGTGGCGATTTCCAAGCTTCATGGGTTCCTCGCAGCCGCAGGCCTGACGTTGCTGGTCTATGGGTGGGCGACGATGCCTCTACCGAAGATCGCCGCGACGGCGACAGCACTGCTCCTTCTCGCCGCAATCGGAGGCTTGACGACGAGCCAAGCCTGGCGCTGGAAGCAAGCACCGTCCGTCGAAGTCCTGCTGTTTGCTCACATGTCGTTGGCGGCGATGGGGTACCTGCTGCTCGTGGCCGCCTCTATGGCCGCGACCTGAGCTCAATGCGGGTCCTCGCTCGCACAAGTTTAGGGGCGGTACGTCGCTGACCATGGTGCGGTTTCGGCCGCGCCTACACCAGGCTGATCCAAGTCCCTCTCGTCGGTTGCCAGTTGCATCTCCATCCTCCTTGGGCTGGAAGGACGCGAGTCTGTTCGTTCTGGCTTCAGCTCGCTTGCCCCTCTATGAGCCGCAGATACCGGTACAGTTGCGCCGACCTTGTGCGGAGCACGTGATGAATCGACAGCTGATGTGGACGGTCTGGTGGCTGGGTGTCGCGGTCGTGGCAGGCGCAGCCATTCTGTTTGCTGTTGCAGAACTTAGTCAGCCCGATTGTGTCGATGCGCTGCTTGCACTGGCCAGTTCGGAGCAATCGAACAAGGGGCCTGCACCTGCCGACGCTTCCAAGACTCTTGGCGAGTGCAAGGCGACAGAAAAGCGGCTTGTCACCCTGAACGGGGTTGCAATCGGGATTGGCGCAACGGGAGTCGTTGCTCTTGCCGCCGCGTTGCTGATTCGCCGGCGAATAGCCCGCCGCGCGCTGTCAGGCTGATTCGGTGTTTGCAACGATCCCTGCAGAAACGACAGTCAGAGAAGGCGGCCGCAGAGCGTCCTAGGCGGGGCTAGGCGCTCCCATTTGGGCGTGCTGGGCGTGGCTCGCTCAGGTCTTGCGACGACGAGCGATGAATCCGATGGCGCCCAGCCCGGCGAGCATCAAGGCATAGGTGCTGGGCTCTGGGACCGGCGCAATTGAGAAGTTTGCGGTCAGGTTTTCGGTCAAGGTTGCGCCGCTGCTGCTCATCGTACCGAGGTGGCCGAACGACACATTCAAGATGCCATTCGATCCCAGGTCGTAGCTCAAGGCGCTCGGGGTAGCGAACGTGAGCGTATCCACCGGACCGGTGGAGCTCCACTGGTACAGGAGATCGATTTGGTGCGTGATTCCGTTGACGGTGAAGTCGATCGGCGTGTCAAACGACGGTGTCTACGCGCACGTCGTGCAGTTGACGCCGACCACGAAAGTCAGAAGACCGATATTGGCCGACGCCGGGTTGCTCACGTCAAGCGGACCGCCTGGCAGTGACGGGTAGTTGAATTGATCGTAGATGGCCGGAAAGTCTGCGCCCAAGCCGGACGAGGTGAAATCCGCGCCAGAGTAGGTGATGCTTTGAGCCGCGACAGCTCCGCACCAGAGCGAGCGCTGCGCTTGCAGCCAGTGCACGGACGATTCGATTAGACATTGATACACCTTCGATGTTTAACTTGTGTGGTCCCCTCGGGCCTTGGCGCTGACCACGTCACTCCGAGAAAGGCTTGGGGGAAGTTTTGGCGGCCGAGCGGCAAGCCCAAAAGCCCCTATCCATGGGGGAGAGCGACGGTGGGGGCGTGGGAAGCGTGAAATCTGCACGTCCGCGTTCGGCTTCGGAATCCCGAGACAAGAGTCCGCCAATCAGAAGTGGGCGGCTTCCAAGTCCTTCAGAAAGGACACGTTGGGAGCGTCCGGGAACAGCTCTTGGGACTTTCGAGTCAATAGTGTGGCCGGCGTCAACTATCCTGGCCGGCGCATTGCCGCATCAAGAATGCTACACGTGCTGACCTGTTGCGTCACGTAATTTGCTACCCGTTGGATTGTCCAGCGGGAGCACAACGTGACGAGGCAAATCAGCATGACGACACGCAAGGAGTTGGTCGAGGCGCTGCGGGAGCGGTATCGCGGCGCGGCGTTCGGCGATCGGATCAAGATCC
>JANYBE010000477.1 GCA_025360945.1 Rhizobacter sp.
CGTCGCCAAGGCCACCCTGCAGGTCACGAGTTGGATGGAAGGGTGGTAGTGCCCATTCCGGAGACAGCAGGGCCAAGAGACCATCCGAACGCGCCGATCGTCACGCCGGAAATCGCCGCCGAGGCGGCCGTCTGGATCGCCCGGCTGCATGGCCCGGAACGGTCAAGCGCCATGGAACGCGAATGCCTGGCCTGGCAGGCAACATCTGTAGCCCACCGCCTGGCGTTCGAGCGCTCCACTGACACGTGGCAGGACGTTGCCCGCGTCAGCCTGGGGGACTACGCTGCGGCGGCCGGACGAAGCTCAGCCGTGTGCGCGCCGCCCAGGCGACTTCGCTCGGCTGCGTTGGCCCTGGCGGGGATAGTCGGCGCATGCCTCGCGATCCTGCAACCCTGGCGCGACATCGACACCTACGTCACCGCAGTGGGTGAGCAGCAGTTGGTGGTGCTGAAGGACGGCACCCGGCTGTCGCTGAACACCGCCACCCGCGCCCGGGTAGAACTTGCTTGGACGCAGCGCACCGTAACGATCGAACAGGGAGAGGCCTTGTTCGAGGTGACCAAGGACGCCCGCAGGCCGTTTGTCGTCAGAGCCGCCGGCAACGAGGTGGTTGCGCTTGGCACCGTGTTCTCTGTTCGGCTCACTCCCGGAGAGGCGAGCGCCGGGAAGACACTGGCCGTCACCCTGATGGAGGGCCAGGTCAGTGTGCGGACGACGCAAGGGGAGGACTCCGAGGGGAGCTCGGCTATCCGAACGACTACTCCTGTGCTGCTGCAGCCCGGCGATCGGGTCCGGCTCAGCGAGCCGACGGAAGCGAACAGAGCGCGGCGCCCGTCCATGCAAGTCGATCGCCCGAGCATCGACCAGGTGATCGCCTGGAAGCGCGGCGAGGCTGTCTTTGACGACGTGCCGCTGTCCGAGGCGGTGGCCGAGATGAATCGGTACAGCCCTACGCCCATCGTGTTGGCGGCCGATGCGTCAGTCGCGGGGAAGCGAGTCAGCGGTCTGTTCCGGACGGGGGACAACCTGGGCTTTGCGCATGCCCTTGCCGCATTGCATGGCCTGGTTCTGCACGATCGCGTGGATCACTTGGAGCTCGCACCGGGATAGAGGAAGTCCGAAGAACTTTAGGAGTAGTCCGCCACGCATCGGGTGGAATCTTGAGAGAGCACGGACCCGTTGGTCGATCCTTGGATTGAGCCACAGACAGCGACGGAACTCGCTGTGTCCTTTCATCCGACTCTGGCGCCGCCAGCGGCTCGATCAGCGGCTCCAGTCGATATGGTCGAGCAGTCGCTTCAGGCGTTGCGCCTTTGCTGGATTGAGCTGCGTGGCCCAGGCGACGCGGCCTTGCAGGTATTCGCGCCAGTGCGGCTTGCCCTCGCGGTTCTGGGCGGCGGGGCCTTGCATCATGCATTGATGGAGGATGGCCTTGAGTCGATCGAACTCTTCGCGCGGCAGGTTTGCGTGGTGGTTCACGACGATGTTGCACACGGACTGGCGTCGCCCCGTGCTGAGGCAGCGTGACTTGCGGTGATTGAGTGCGAAGCCCTCTTCCAGCGCGATGCGTCGTGTTGTCGGGCTCAACCGCCGTTTCTAGGTTGATTGCGATCGACCGCTCGGCGCATCGCCGCGAGTACTGCCAGGCCAGCGCGGTGCGCTCAGCTTGCAAGCCTGAGTCCGCGGGGCATCCTCTCCGCTGCGGTCCGGCCCCGGCCACTGGTGGTGGTCACTGCCCCACCAACAGCGCGGCGATCACGGCGCACACCAGCAGAGTGGAGGCTGCGGTCAGCGGTATGGTCATATTGCTATTGGTCGACAACGCTCGTGCGTGTCGCATCGAGATCTCGTTGTCACGCCAACGCAGGTAGGCCGCGCCTCAGAGCGGAACCGCACAAGCATGACGCTGCTTGCCAACGCACTGCTCGCGCTGCGCGCCGGCTTGGTGAATCATCATCAATGGCTGATCGTTCTTCTCGGTGCGATCTTGCTGCTCGGCGCCGCGGCGGTCACTGCGTTCGGAACGCTGCGCAGGGGGCAGCTGGCAAGCGGCATGCTGACCCTCGCTGCCCACAGCGGAATGATCGGGGGCACGGCCTTGTTCGCGCGCAAGTGCCGTGGCAATCGCGACAAGAGCGCTGCGGGGGCCCAGCTTCGTTGCGAACTGCTCGAAGACGACTCCGCCGGCAAGCAGCGCCAAGGCCGTACGGATCCAGGCAAGAAAGGTGCGCTCATTGGCCAACGAGAACCGGTAGTCGGGCTCCTCGCCGCCGCGCGTCGCCATCGCGGGTGCCACATCGGTTATTTCTCAAACTCGACGCGAATCTGGCGATCGTGCTCGTTCAGAGCCGGCGCGGTGGCGTAAGTCTCGCGATCCCACTCGACCGACCAAGGCGCGGCTGGCGAGGGGATGGTCGATCACGGCAACCACGAAGCGGGCGGCAGGATGGTGCTCGAGGAACGAACGGGCGACAACACGGGCCAAGCCGATGTCGTGCTTTACCTGGATCCAGACATTTGTGTCTATGCATCGCTGCAACCACTCATCAATTCTGGGCACGCTATATCAGTTCATCAAAGCACAGTCGAGGAGTGGCAGGCACTTTTGGCAACAGAGCCGCAGGCAGAAGTTATGAAAGCCGCGCTCGATAACATTCGCTTAACGCTCAGGGCTGAACTTGTATCCGGCAAATTGAGATTTCTCACACAGAGTAGAAGTCAACGCGGAGAACTCAATGAGATTGCGTTACTACCCGCAATGGATTTACTTGAGGAC
>JANYBE010000506.1 GCA_025360945.1 Rhizobacter sp.
ATCGGGCTGAATCTGTGGGCGTGGCACCAGCGCAGCGCGATCGAAGCGCGCCAACTCGCGATGCAGAACCTCGTCAAATCGACCTACCCGAACGTGAGCGCGACCGACGTGCAACGCGACGCCGATGCCGTGATGCAGCGCGAGACCCAGGCGCTGCGCACACTCGCCGGCAAGCCCGGTGAGGCCGACCTCGAGACCATGCTGCAGGCCGCGGCCTCGGCATGGCCCGCGGATCGACCGCCCATCGACAGCCTGCGTTTCGAGCCGGGCAAGCTGACCCTGTCGGCCCCCGGCTGGAGCGATGCGCAAGTCACGCAGTTTCGCAGCCTGCTCGGCCCTGGCGGCTGGGTCGTCGAGTCCACGCAAGGCCGGCTGACCTTGAGCCGTGTCCGGCCCGGAGGCCTGTCATGAACACCGAGGCGATGGCGGCGTCGCCCGGCCTGGCCACGCTACGCCAGCAGGCACGCACGTGGTGGCTTGCACGCACGCCGCGCGAGCGCCAGGCCGTGATCGTCGTCGCGCTCGTGATCGGCCTGTTCGCGCTTTGGAGCCTGTTCGTCCAGCCCGCGCTGCGCACGGTGAACGGGGCACCAGTGCTGCTCGATCGGCTCGACGCGCAATACCAGCAGATGCAACGCATCGCCAACGAAGCGACCGCGCTGCGCGGCGCCACGCGGGTCTCGCCGACGCAGGCCGCCGCTGCCTTGAAGGCCGCCACCGATCGCCTCGGCGCGAACGCGCGCCTGACGCTACAAGGCGACCGCGCTACGCTCACGCTCAGCGGCGGCGTCAGCGCCGAAGCGTTGCGGGCCTGGCTCAATGAAGCGCGCAGCGGCGCGCGCGCCCGACCGATCGACGCCCAATTGCAACGCGGCCCGAGCGGCTACACCGGCTCGCTCGGCCTGACACTCGGAGGCACGTCGTGATCCGCCTGCGCCGCAAGCGCGCGCGCAATCTGTGGAGCCCGACGGTGGCCGCCACGGGCTGGGGCGAATCGACCTTCGCCGAGATCGAATGGGGCAATTCGCGCAGCGCCAGCGCGCGCTGGGCCGTCGTCGGCATTGTCGTCGGCTTGTTTGTTGCCTTGATTGCCTGCGCGCCCGCCGCGTGGCTGGCGGGCGCGGTCGCATCCGCCACGCAGCAGCGCGTGCTGCTCGCCGATGCACGCGGAACGGTCTGGTCGGGCAGCGCCGTGGCCGTGCTGACCGGCGGCGAAGGCAGTCGCGACGCGAGCTCGCTGCCGGGCCGCCTGAGCTGGACGATGCACTGGCGCGGCCTCGGCCTCGAACTGCAGCTCGAACACGCGTGCTGCCTGAACGGCGTCGTGGCGCTGCAGGTGCGCCCCGGATTCGGCCGCACCACGTACACGCTGGTGCCACCCTCGGGCTGGGTCGGCCAATGGCCGACCGCGCTGCTCGGCGGCCTGGGCACGCCGTGGAACACGATGCAGCTCGGCGGCACCTTGCGCCTGACCTCGCCGGGCCTGCGGATCGAGTCCGTGCAAGGCCGCATGGTGGTCGATGGCAAGGCCGACTTCGACGTGCTCGGCGTCTCGTCGCGCTTGTCCACGCTCGACAGCCTGGGCAGCTACCGCATGACCATCACCGGCGACACGACCAACCCCGGCATCTCCAACCTGCAGCTGTCAACTCAAGACGGCGCCCTTCAACTTAGCGGCAGCGGCACGGTCGGCCCGGCCGGCGTGCGCTTTCGCGGCGAGGCCCGCGCGACGCCGCTCGAGGAAGCCGCCCTGAGCAATCTGCTGAACATCATCGGGCGGCGCGACAACGCGCGGTCCGTCATTTCGATCGGATGAGCATGAAGCCAAGCGCAAACTTTTCTCCACGCGGGCGAACGCTGCCGGCGGCGGCTGTCGCTGCTGCCATGATGTGCGCCACGCTGCTGCCGGCGACGCTGGCGTTCGCGCAGAGCAACGCCCCAGCAAAGGCGCACGGCGAGGCCGTCACGCTCAACTTCGTCAATGCCGAGATCGAGGGCGTGGCGCGCGCGATGTCGGCAATCCTGAAGCAACAGTTCATCGTCGACCCGCGCGTCAAGGGCACGATGACGCTGTACAGCGAAACCCCGCTGTCGCCACGCGAGGCCTACAGCGTGTTCCTCGCGACGCTGCGCGGGCTGGGCTTCACCGTCGTCGAGGTCGCCGGCCTGTACAAGATCGTGCCGGAGGCCGACGCCAAGTTGCAGACCGGCACCGTGAGCATCGGCGAGCGGCCGAACCGCGGCGGCGATCAAGTCATCACACAGATCTTTAAACTCAACCACGAGAACGCCAACAACCTGGTGCCAGTGCTGCGCCCGCTGATCAGCCCGAACAACACGATCAACGCCAACCCGGGCAACAACACGCTCGTCATCACCGACTACGCCGACAACCTCGCGCGCATCGGCAAGATCATTGCGGCGATGGACACGCCGGCTTCGGGCGATGTCGAGGTGATTCCGATCAAGTACGCGGTCGCGGCCGACATCGCCACGTTGGTGCAGCGCCTCACCGACAGCAGCGGCACCGCCGCCGCGCCGGGCGCACCGGTCGCCGCGGGCGGCACGACCGCCGCGTCGGTGATGGTGGACAGCCGCAGCAATTCGCTGCTGGTGCGCGCCCCGAACCCGGCTCGCATGGCCTCGATCCGCGCCCTCGTCGACAAGCTCGACCGTCCGGTGCCCTCGGCCGGTGCGGCCGGCAATGTCTGGGTCGTGTACCTGAAGAACGCCGACGCGGTGAAACTCGCCACCGTGCTGCGCGCCGCCTACGGTGGTGGCTCGGGCGGCGGCAGCGGCGGCGGCACGAGCTCGCCGCAGGCTTCACCGATCAGCACCAACACCAGCGGCGCGACCGGCAACAGCGGCGGTGCGGCGACCACGCCGGTCTCGCCCTCGGCATCGCCGTCGACGGGCGGCTTCGTGCAGGCCGACCCGGCGACCAACTCGCTGATCATCACCGCGCCCGAGCCCATGTACCGGCAGCTGCGCGCCGTGATCGACCAGCTCGACTCGCGCCGCGCACAGGTCTATGTCGAGTCGCTGATCGTCGAGGTCGACCCGAGCCAGACAGCGAATTTCGGGATCCAGTGGCAAGGCATCCTCGGCGCCAAGGGCGACACCAACATCACGGGCGCGGGCACCAACTTCGGCAGCGGTCTGAACAACATCTTGACCGGCAGCGCCGCTCTGGCAGGAGGCACGAGCGCGATAACCACCGCGCTGGCAGCCGGCTTGCCCAACGCTGGCTTCAACATCGGCTTGGCGCACAAGATCGGCAATTTCTACACGCTCGGCGCGCTGGCCCAGGCGCTGAGCACGACCTCCGGAACCAACATCCTCTCGACGCCGAACCTGGTCACGCTCGACAACGAAGAGGCCAAGATCGTCGTCGGCCAGAACGTGCCGTTCGTGACCGGCTCGTTCACCAGCACCGGCACCGGCACGACCAGCCCGTTCCAGACCATCGAGCGCAAGGACGTCGGCATCACGCTGAAGATCAAACCGCAGATCGGCGAGAACGGCACCGTGCGCATGACGATCTACCAGGAGTCGTCGTCGGTCGCCACCACCACCGCGGTTGGCACCGACAACGCCGGCCCGACCACCAACAAGCGTTCGATCGACTCGACCATCGTCGTCGACGACGGCCAGATCATCGTGCTCGGCGGCCTGATCGAAGACACCTACAACACGACGAAATCCAAGGTGCCGCTGCTGGGCGACATCCCCTACCTCGGCGCGCTGTTCCGCAGCGAAAGCCGGGAGCGCAAAAAAACCAACCTAATGGTGTTCCTGCGCCCGGTCGTGATGCGCGACCAGGCCGCATCGAACAAGGTCTCGCTGGATCGCTACGACTACATCCGCGCCGAGCAGCTGAACGCGCAGCCGGTACCGAACAGCGTGTTGCAGATCAACGAGTCGCCGCTGCTGCCGGCGATTCAGCCCGACAGCGCCGGCCCGACCGGCGTGCCGCGTCCGCTGGGCGACATGACGCCGCCGCCGCCGACGCTCGTGCCCTCGGTTCCGGCCTCGGGTGTCGCCCCCGCGCCGGCCAAGACCAACTGAGCGGAGCGACGCGACCGTGGGCGCCCGCCACCCCCTGCCCTACGCCTACGCGAAGGCGCACACGCTGCTGCTTGAGGACGACGGCGAGCGCCTCGTGCTGTGGGCGCCCGAATCGGTCGGCCTGCCCGCGCTCAGCGAAGTGCTGCGCCTGTACGAAGTCGATGCGCTCGAGCGCGAGGCCGCGCCCTCGCTCGCCAACCGCATCGCGGTCGCCTACGCCGGTAGCGAGTCGAGCGCCGCCACCGTGATCGGCGAGGTCGAGAGCGCAGTCGACCTGAGCCGCATGATGCAGGAGTTGCCGGCAATCGAGGACTTGCTCGAAGCCTCGAACGATGCGCCGATCATCCGCATGCTCAACGCGCTGCTGACGCAGGCCGCGAAGGACGGCGCCTCCGACATCCACATCGAACCCTACGAGCGCAGCAGCTCGGTGCGCTTTCGCGTCGACGGCACGCTGCGCGAAGTGGTGCAGCCGAACAAGGCGCTGCACGCCGCGCTGATCTCGCGCCTGAAAATCATGGCCGAGCTCGACATCGCCGAACGGCGCCTGCCGCA
This sequence comes from Rhizobacter sp., assembly GCA_025360945.1. Taxonomy (GTDB): domain Bacteria; phylum Pseudomonadota; class Gammaproteobacteria; order Burkholderiales; family Burkholderiaceae_C; genus LMDS01. Next base: position 4,624 of record JANYBE010000506.1, read on the forward strand.
GGACGGCCGCATTTCGCTGCGCATCGGCGGGCGCGCGGTCGACGTGCGCGTCTCGACGCTGCCGTCCGCGCATGGCGAACGCGCCGTACTGCGCCTGCTCGACAAGGGCGAATCCAAGTTCACGCTCGAAGCGCTGGGCATGAGCGGCGACGTGCTGACCAAGTTCGACAAGCTGGTGCAGCAGCCGCACGGCATCGTGCTCGTGACCGGACCGACCGGCTCGGGCAAGACGACGACGTTGTACGCGTCGCTGGGCCGAGTCGACACCGCCGGCACCAACGTGCTGACGGTCGAGGACCCGGTCGAGTACGAGTTGCCCGGCATTGGCCAGACCCAGGTCAACCCGAAGATCG
>JANYBE010000528.1 GCA_025360945.1 Rhizobacter sp.
CAAGTGACCATAGGGTTCCGACGAAGCCCGCGGAAACGAACCAAACAAACATACGCTTGAAGACCACCGCTTGGCGTGCGCGCTCCTCTGGGTTGGAGAGAAGATCACGCTGGAATGGTCTCGCCCCCCTCCCGAAGACAAGCAGGTATGCCGGGATTCCCAGAAATACTACGAACGTCAACAGCCATAGAACGTCTTGCGAGACGGTGGACAAGGACCCGTGGTGATCCAGCCAAGCTTGCAGAGATGCGAATCCGAAACCAGTCCAGGCACCGACTGCGGCTGCAGAATTTTGGGATGCTTTCAAGCGATTTCCGTTTCAATTGCGCGGCGCGCAGATCTTACGGGCTGGGTACCCGCTAGCGGCCGGTCGCGAGTGACGGGAAGTGGCCGGGTCGAGCCGTAGGGAACCGCCACGCGACAACCCGCTACGCAACGCATTGCTGACGTTGGGCGAGTCCGAGTCAGTGAGAACGACGCCCGGCGAAGAGATGCCCCCTAGGCGCTGAACACGAGTTTCCCAAGGCGTACTGTCATGCGCATGGAAGTAGGTGGCAGAAGCCGATCGAAACGGGTGTGAATCGAAAATGCTGGCGCCGTTGGACCGGAATTGGTGGCGGAATTCATCGGAATACGCACTCGTCAAAGGCGCGGTGCCAGTGCGCGGTCGCCTGACGATCCGCACGGAACTGTGGCGCGAGCATTGGACGCAGAACCTGCCGCACGTCCCGACGACATTCGCCTACTTGAAGAATCCGCTTGGAGACGATCCGCTCGTTGAGTCGCTGCTATCGGCGCTGCGAATGGCTCACGTCAAGACAATGATCGACGAGGCCCTAGTCGTTGTCGGGCTCCAGCGAATGGGGCACGCGCTCGGCAAGGAAGCGGACTACCCGCAGGCGTGGTGGTGTCGGATGGCTGGTCGCTAGCCGATTGTCCTTTGCTCCCCGTTCGCACTTGACGTCGCGGACCGCTTTCTCTTCGGCCGTTGGCTCAACGCTTCAACACGGCCTCGAGCGACGCTACCTGCATCTTCAGACTCGGCATCTGGGTCGCGATCGAATGCAGGGATAGCTTCGCCTCTTTGGTCGACGAGTTGGAGATCAGCGTTCCGCTGTAGCGCGCATTGAGACGCGCGTCACGGCATCCCTTGATGGACACGTCAAGGCTCGCCATGTTGGCGGTGACGAACTGCATGGTCAAACCGGACAAGGTGCAGCCTGCTTCCCGAATAGTACCGACGACTTCACCGGTGGGCCTGAGCTCGACCACGATCGGCGTCACCACTTGCGCCGAATTGTCGCGCGCGCCGGCGACGGTCAACTGAAACTGTGCGGGCCCACGCCAAGTGCCGTGCGCGTTGCCGTATGGATTGCTCTCGATTGCCCCTGGATCCGGCGAGGCCGTTGACACCGTGCGCCCGGTCTTGCTCATCTGCGGATCCGCCGCATCCGTTGGGCGAACTACGGCCGCAGCTTCGCAGGGAATGTCTTGATACGTCACCTTGCCCTTCGCGTCGACGCAGCGATTGACGGCCAACGCCGATGCGCTCGCCAGGCAGAGGGCCGCCGCGATGACGATGGGCGAACGACGGAGCGCATGCATTGGTTCCATCGCGGTCATGCCAAGGGTAGGGTGCCGCGGCAGACTGGATACTTTGTACAGCCCCAAAACTGCGAGCCCGCGTTCGCCCCTTTCTTTGCCGTCCGTCGCACCATTGCCGATGCACACGACGGACAAATTGGATCCGCTCGAGACGGCATCACTGGGGCTTTCTCTGGCACGGCTGCCTTTGGCACCGTGGCCGCGGCGAGTGGTGCCGCCTTCGGCGTTGCGCTCGGCCATGCGGCCTGAGCTTGCTTGATGAGGCCCATCAGTGCGGGCCCATCGATCAGCTTCAAATTGCGACCGCTGGCGAATTCGTTGGCCTCGCGGGTAAAGCGACCCGACGTCACGACAAAACCACCTGCCGCGCCTCGGGCCGCCATGACCCCGAAGAGTTCGCGCACGACCGTGACGCCGACCTTGTAGGCCTTCCACTGCTTGCATTGAACGAGGAAGGTTTCGCGGTTCTTCCTGAGCATGAGGTCGACGCCGCCATCTGCGCCGCTTCCTCCCGTCTCGACGATTTGGAACCCTTGCAATCGAAACGCCTCTCCGACCAGCATTTCGAATTCGCGCCAGGTCATGCCGTCGAGCGCATTCGCAGCATTGCTCGACGCGACGTCTTTGACCAGCGCTTGTCGCTTTCTTCGACTCAGCGCTGAGCCCACCGCGGCGGCCAGACAGATGATGGGCAGCAAGTATTGCCCGAAGCTCGCCAGCGTCTTCCAAAGCGTCGCAGCGACGACAGCGCCAACCTGCCCAGGGGTGCCGGTGACAGCGACTTGTTGCCCCGCAATGCCGTGCAAGATCACGTAGGAGACGGCGGCCAACAACACGCCGACCCACCACGGAAGCATTGCCACGATCTCAAACAAATCTTCGGCGGGACTACTCTTGCCTCTTCGTGCCATGCGGTTCCGGGCTTCGCTGAATTCAACCGACATTTTGAGTCGAGTTGCGCGAGGGCGACGGCCGAACACGTGCGGAAAGTCGCTCTTACTCGGTGAATCGCAACGGTGAGGCAGTGGGTCGAGGGCTATCGGGTTAGCGGTGTTAGCGCGCCGGGGAGCGATTGTGCAAGCGGCGTGGCGAAAGCCCTTGCATCCCTCTCTGTGCTCGAAAACCGCGCCCTCGCCAGCGTGGCGGCTCGGGCTAGCGCATAGGGCTGCGCTGGGTAAAACGGTGGGTAGGTAAAATGTCCGCCGTAAACTGTTGATTTTATTGATTTTCTGGCGGAGAAGGTGCCCGCCATTTTTGCATATCACGTCGGATCACTCTGACGCACAAATCCTCTGTATGCCGCGCCAATACTAGCTTTCGGCGATATTTTACGTATCACCTCGGTTCAGGTGCGATCATCCAATCGCGCTCTCATTCGGGGGCAGGATCGGGGGCAGCAAGTTGACTTACGGTGGTCACCTTGCATCTTCCGTCTTGGCTCGACCGAAGATGGTAACTGTTCTTGTATCCAGTACTGATTGGATATACAGTTTCCGTTCTTTGGAGGTCTGACCATGCGCTCGACATTTCGCCAGCTCTATCGACCCAGACCCGACAGCACGCCCCAGTGGCTGCGCCGAATCTGGACCTGGCTCTGACCCCGTACCTCAATCCATCACCGCAGGCCCGTTGACGGCGTGGTCTGCTGAATGAGCTCGCCGTGAACGCATCGCTTTCAGAAGTCCACGTTGGACAAGCCAACGGCGACCAATCCGAGCTGCCGCTGGCCACGCAGGGAGTGCTTCGATACGTGTGGGAGAGTCGCTTCGGCCCCATGCTCATCGAAGTCCAGGAGGGCAGGGCGTACGTCAACGGTCAGGCCGTGCAATCGGCAGACCCAGCCCCGTCGCCCGGAGGCGCGTCGCCGATATGAGTGCCGCGAAGATTGCAATCCGGCTGGTAGTGCGGCTCACTCAAGCAACGACAGACGAGGACCACAATTGCTCACGTCAGAGTGCGGCCCGGCCTCATTGCCAGACATGGGCGTCGGGGCCGAAACGCTCTGCGTCGCCGAGGTTACCGGCGAATTCTTGAGCGTTGCAATGGTCGCGAATCCTCGATCGGGGGGTCGAACGTCACAAGCGACGGTGTCGTTCAGTGGGGGCAATGACGGTGCGGTGATGGCAACGTCCATGCGCGCCGATGCCTCCTCGGCTTGGCTTCTGTGTCTAACGACGCGGGAGATTTTCCGGTGCTCGATGGCTAAGACCGTGCCCGGGGCAGGGCACGGTCGACACACTCACTTGACGACGGGCGTCGCCGCTGCGGCGGCGCTGTGATGCGCGTGGTGGTGATGATAGTGGTGCTTCTTGTGATGCACGGCCTTCGTGACCGACGCCGACGGGGTGGTTTTCCCGATGCCGGAGTCGGCGGTCTGAGCGAAGGAGAGGGCGGCAACGCCGGAGAGCAGCATCGCGACGAACAGAGACTTCGTGGTGGTCATGGGGTTCCGATTCAAGCGAGATTCGTTGTGCTCCGACTCTCGTGAGCGGGCCCAGTGATTGCCGGGCTTGTAGCTACAACGTCAGGTTTCACTCGACGTTGACCCCGCCGAAGGCCCAAAACGCGGCCTTAATCGAGGCCTAATGCGCCAGCCATCGGGACGTGCAAGATAGAGCGTGATCTGGGTCGGTCCTTAGCCTTTGCGCCAAAATTTGGGGCAAAAATGTAGCTAGCGAGGCGCAAAGCGATGGCGTTCAAGGAGCAATTGCATGAAGCGCGAACCGAAAAGGCTGGTGATGACGATGGCGTCGCTCATGCTGGGCTGCGGCGTCGCCCTCGCGGCTGAGTCGGCTCACCAGGAACGGACCGCCGTTCACAGCGTTGCAAAGCGTGCAAGGCACACCGCCGTCCGCGTACTTGAGGCCACACGCCACGGCATTGAACGCGGCGCCGAAGCGACGGTCCACGGCGTCAAACGAGCCGCTCAAGCCACTGGGTATGGCGTGCAGACGGGCGCACATGCGGTGGGACGCATCGCCCACCGGTTGGCTGACAAGTTCTAGTGCGTTGGCCAAGTTGGATGCGATTGAGTCCGCCGCGCGCAGGTCAACCCCAGAGAGCCGAGTCGTCAACTTGAAGATTTTTGTGATTCGACTTGAAGCGAAGCCACGATGCCGCCAAATACCGAAGCACGCAAACCCGCGCGACCCGAACAGGGGACGCGCACGAAAGTCGAGGAAACGATGAAGAAAACGCTCGTCAGTGTGTGGCTCTTCTTGGCATGCGCCGTTGCGTGGGCCGTACCCACGGTCCAGCAAGTCGAAGCTGAGCTCCAGCAGGGTCATTATTCGCAGGCAGAAGGCATGATGCGCGAGGTCGTGGACGCCAAGCCCGGGAGCGCCAAGGCGCATTACATTTACGCCGAAATCCTCGCCCGCAACGGCAGTTTCTCGAAGGCGGCCGAGGAGGCCGCGAAGGCCAAGCAACTCGACCCCGACATCAAGTTCACGCAGCCCGAGAAATTCCAGGCATTCGAGAAGTTGCTCGAGCGTGAACGGAAACCTGTCCAGCGCACGGAAAGCGCTAACCCGGTGTTCCCGTCCGCCCCTGCTGCAGCGCCGCTGCGCGCGCCGACCGGAGGTATTCCGAGCTGGGTCTGGTTCGCCGCGCTGGGCGTGGTTGGCTACCTTCTGTGGCGCGGCTTCTCGCGTAGTCAGGCTACGCCATCGCCGAATGGTTCATATGGGGCGCCAGGGACCGGCTACGGTGCCGCGCCGGCGGGCGGCTACGGCAGTGGCGCTCCCTACCCGAACGCGCCCCCTGTGTCGCCCTCGGGCGGGATGCTGAAGACCGGGCTGGCCGTCGCAGGCGGAGTTGCGGCGGGCATGATGGTGGACGAGTTGCTCCATCATCGCCAAGGAGTCGGCACTGACCAGCTCTCCGGCCTTCAGCGCGGTGTTGACCTGCCGCCCGTTGACGATGCTGCCAGTGAGCTCGAGCAACGCAATGTCGACTTCGGCAATGGCAACGACTGGGACGCCGGCGGCGCCGGAGTGGACCAGGGGGGTGGCGGGTCCGATGATGGTGGATGGTGATGACTGGCTCTTGCTCCTGGTAAACGGGAGCGGCCGGTGGCTGTCGATGGCGCAAGCAAACGAGCGGAAGGAGTCGGTAGTCCGGTACCCTTGGCACTCCTCGCATCGATGTGATTGAGTCGCGTGTGTGGCTCAGAGCGCTTGGCCTTTCACTGCCTGAGTTTGTGGGACGACTCGAAGCACGATTGGATCGTTGTGGGCGCGTTCCTCCGACGGCCGTCTGTCCTGGGCATCCGCCTCCCGCAAGCTCTCGCAAGGCCAGAATCCCTTCAGTCCGGGACTCCAAAAATCAGCCCGGCAACGGAGACGCTCGGACCGTCAAGCGCGTGGACCGCCTGGGTACGCCAGCACGCGATTCGTACCGCGCTGTAGGGCTCTGCAACGGGCCAACCCTGTGCACCGGCAGCTGGGCTCAATCGTTGACCACGCAAGTTTCTTGCACTGCGGAGCAGCCGATGGAGGAGCCGTTCGAAATGGCCTACAAGGGCTATTTGCTGAAGTGCCGACCGCAATCGACGCCCGCGGGGGAGTTCATGCCGTTCGCAATCGTTACGCAAGCGGCCAGCGCGATGTGCGTCACCACGATCTCCCCCGACTTGGCGGCATTTGCGAGCCGAATCGAAGCCGCGTCCACTGCGCTCTCGCTCGCAATGCGTTGGGTTGATGAGTTTGGTTGACGTGCAACGCTTGTCGAGCGTGCGCCGTGTGTCGGTGGTCGCCCAGCGACTTATGCGGCGACGCGAGTTTGTCACGGCCTACATTGAACGCGGTCGGCGTCGGGGCACACTGGCGAGCCGGCCGAATGGAGACCGTGAATGCCGAACGACCCTAGATCGCAGGAAAGAGGCGCGCCACTTAGCCGCGAGGACTGGATCACCAAGTTCGTCAGTGCTATGGTGCACCAAATCCGCCTCGGTCTCGATCGAATGATCGCCGTGGCGGCTGCCCGCGACGAGTGGCAGCGAATGCAAGGCACGAACCCGCACGCAGCGGCGAAAGAATGGGCGCAAAAGAGCGCCGCTGACCAGTAATTTTTGTCACACTGAGGTGAAGTGGCACTGTGACAGGCCCTCATTCGCGGGATACAAGTCCCGAGCAAGCTTTGGACAATCGCGCGATGAAACAGCGCGCGGCAATATTTGCCCTCGAGGCGCGCCAATCCATTGTGGGCGTGCAGTATCTGCGCGGCATCGCCGCACTGATGGTCGTCTTCCATCACGCGCGCTGGTTCTTGCCGACCGATTCGATCGTGCAAACCTCCGGTTGGGGCGAAGTCGGCAGCCGCGGCGTCGACATCTTCTTCGTCATCAGCGGCTTCGTGATGGCTCATTCGACCCAGGACTACGACCCCATCGGGCGCGTGTCCCAAGCCATCGACTTCTATGGCAAGCGCCTGATTCGCGTTGTCCCGCTCTACTGGATCGCCGTGATTTGGACCGCCAAGCGAATGATCTGGAACGGTGAGGAGGGGCTCGACCTGGCGAAGGACTTCCTGTTTGTGCCGCATTTCAACGACCATGGCCACGGCATGATTTGGCCCTATCTGTACCAGGGCTGGACAATCAATTACGAGATGTTTTTCTATGCACTGTTTGCGCTCTCGATGCTGGTCGGGCGGTATCGGTACCTGGCCCTCAGCGCGAGTCTGCTGGTGCTGGTTTCGCTGGGCGTGATTTCCCACATCAGCCATCCGCAGACCAATTCGGCAACCATCCTCTTCTACACGTCCAACCTGTTGTTCGAGTTCTTGCTGGGGGTGTGGCTGAACCTGTGGATGAGCCGTCACCCGCTCAGGCTTCCGCGCGCTGTGCTGGCGGGCGTCGCGGTGATCGGCTTCGGCCTGCTGTGGATCCCGAACAGCGACAGCGTGCGGGGGTTTGCGGATGGCATCGCGGCGGTGTTGATCGTCTGGTCGATCGTGCTCTTGGCCGCGGGTACCGAGCTGGGCTGGTTGCGCGGCCTCGGCGATGCCTCCTACTCCATCTATCTGTTTCACGTGACCATCGTCGGCTTCGCCTCGTGGCTGTTCCGCTCGCTGGGTCTGATCGCTCAGACGCTCGTCAACGAGGTCATGATGGTCGGCCTGTACCTCGTACTGGCGTCAATCGTGGGTGTCGTTATCCATCGCCTCGTGGAGAAGCCTTTGCTGAGGCTGTTTCGGTCCACTGCGCGGCGCTGGATCATCGCCGTGCCGCGATTGCGCAGAAGCTGATCGCGTCAGGGACGCCGATCCCTGTTCGTCCCGACACGTTCCGGATGACCTCGTACATGGCCTGCGTATGAGGTAAACGATTACTGATCCAGCGGGTTCACACATCTTTACCGCCTAGCCAATCCGTCTTCACGGGCTTGATCCACCATCTTTTGCATGGGCGACAGTCCCGACTCACCGGAGCTTGAAATGCGTGATCTGAAGGCGGCCGCCGTGCCGCGACAAGTTTTTTCGTCTGCGGCGCAATTCGCGATGGCGGGTGTGCTCGCCGTCGCGGCCGCGGGCGCAGCGTTCAACGCGCGCGCCCAGGACATGGGCGGGCGGGACCACGGCCCAGGGGCTGGGATGATGATGTTCGCCGGGCCGCCGGAGCACGTCGGCCGCGGTATCGACCGCATGCTCGACGGGTTGGCAGCGAGCGATGCGCAACGCGCGCAGATCAAGCAGATCGCGATCGCCGCGGCCACCGATCTGAAGGCACAGCGCGAAGCCGGACGCGCGCTGCACGACAAAGGCGTGCAGATCTTCGCCGCGCCGACGGTAGACGCCGCTGCCGCCGAGTCGTTGCGTCAGCAGATGCTGGCGCAACACGATCAGATCAGCAAGCGCGTGCTGCAGGCCATGCTCGACGTCAGCAATGTGCTGACCCCCGAGCAGCGCGCCAAGATGGCCGAGCGCATGAAGCAGCGCCGCGCGACCATGCAGGAGCGCATTCAGCGCGAACACGGCCAGCGGCCGCAGAAATAATGCAAGGCAAAGCGATGCTCTCGCCCGACAGCGGCCTGGCCGCGCTGGCGCTGCAGTGCGCCGTGATGTCAAACTCGAGGCCTGCCCACCAAGCGCACCCCATGACCGCGAGACTACTGCTGATCGATGACGATGCCCGCCTGTCGGCGATGGTGGGCGAGTACCTGCGCAACTCCGGCTATACGGTCGAGACCGCGGGCTCGCTCGCCGCCGGACGTGAGTTGTTGACCGGAGACGCCTTTGACGCGCTTGTGCTCGACCTGATGCTGCCCGACGGCGACGGCCTCGACCTGTGCCGCGAACTGCGGTCCGATGCACGCCATCGTCAGCTGCCGCTGCTGATGCTCACCGCGCGCGGCGAGCCGATGGACCGCATCGTCGGCCTTGAGCTCGGTGCCGACGACTACCTGCCCAAGCCCTTCGAGCCGCGCGAATTGCTCGCGCGCGTGAAGGCGCTTTTGCGCCGCGCCGCGCCGCAGCCGGCGGCCGACGACGTGCTGCGCTTCGGTCACCTCGAAGTTGACCTCGGCGCGCGCGTGGCGCGTCTGAACGGCACGATCTGCGACCTGACCGGGCATCAGTTCGACTTGCTCGTCGTGCTCGCGCAAAGCCCGGGGCGCGTGCTCTCGCGCGACCAGATCATGGACTCGCTGAAGGGCCATCCGCTCGAGGCCTTCGATCGCTCGATCGATGTCCATATCTCACGCATCCGCGCGGTGATCGAAGAAGACCCGAAGCTGCCGCGGCGCGTGCTGACCGTGCGTGGTGCGGGCTACGTGTTCGCACGCAAGCAAGACGCCGACGAGTCCCCCGAGTGAGCGCCCCGCCGGCATGATGCAGGCATGAAGAGCCTGTACCTGCGCATCTACGTCACCGTCGTGGTGGTCTTGCTGTTGTTCGCTGCGGGTTCGGGCTGGGTGTTTCAGCAGCATCTTGAACAGGAGCGGGTGCGTGCCGAGTCGGTGCTCACCGAGCGCATGGGCGCATGGGCGCTGTTGATCCAGCGCTCGTTGCCGGGCCAGGACACGCCTGCCGCCGACCAGGCAGCCGCGCTGCGTGAATGGTCGCAGCGTCTGCGCCTGCCGCTGGCGCTCGATAGTGCCGCGGGCGAGCGCATCGCGCAATCCGAGTCCTTCGCGCGGCGTCAGGCCGATGGCGTGGCCCGCGGTCTTGCGGTGCGGCTCGAAGACGGCCGCACTTTGTGGATCATGCGGCCGGGGCGCCTGCGCCAGGCTGCCGAGGCGGCGCGCCGCGGGCTCGGTGAGCCACTTCCGGTGGCGCGTGCCGGCGTGCCCGATTACGGGCCACCTCGCGGCGTGCGCCTAGGCGGTTTCGACGATGGCCCGCAATTCGTGCCTTTCATCCCCTTCGTTCCGCCAGCGTGGCAACAGGGCCTGGGCCTGTTCGTCGTGCTCGTGATCCTGTTCATCGCGGTCGCGGCTGGCGCCTACCCGGTCGTGCGCCGACTCACACGCCGGCTCGAGTCGCTCAAGCATGGCGTCGAGCTGTTCGGGGCCGGGCAACTGAACTACCGTGTGGCCGTGACGGGACGTGACGAGGTCGCTGCCGTGGCGAGCAGCTTTAACGTGGCCGCGGCGCGCGTCGAGGCGCTGGTGCATTCGCACCGGTCGCTGCTTGCGAATGCCAGCCACGAACTTCGCTCGCCGCTGGCGCGCATGAAGATGGCGGTGTCGATGCTGGACGAAGCCACGCCGACGCAGCGCGACCGGCTCAAGCAGGAAATCGACACCAATGTGGCCGAACTCGATGCACTGGTCGAAGAGGTGCTGCTCGCCAGTCGGCTCGACGCCGCGACCACGCCGGAGCGCAACGAGCGCGTCGAACTGCTGGCGATGGCGGCCGAGGAGGGCGCGCGCGTCGATGCCACGGTCGACGGCACGCCAACCACCGTGATCGGCGAAGACCGATTATTGCGCCGCGCCCTGCGCAATCTGTTCGAGAATGCGCGCCGCTACGGCGGCAGCGAGGTCGAGGTGAGCGTCGAGTCGCACGCCGGCCAGGCCGTCGTGCGCGTCAGCGACCGCGGCCCCGGCGTGCCCGAGGCGATGCGCGAGCGCATCTTCGAGCCGTTCTTCCGCCTGCCCGGCCATGCCGAGCAGGCCGGCGGTGTGGGCCTGGGTCTGAGCTTGGTCAAGCAGATCGCGCAGCGCCACGGCGGCAGCGTGCGTTGCAAAGGCCGCGAGGGTGGCGGCAGTTGTTTCGTGCTGGCCTTGCCCGCGTCGGTGTGACGCGCTACGGCTGAATCTTCTCGCTCGAAGCGACCTCGCCGAGCGGCGTGTAGAACAAGCGTGTGTCCAGTACGCCATCCCGGTCGGTGTCGACCTCGGCCTTTACCAGAACGCCGAGCCGGTAGTACTCGACACGCAGAGGCATGCCGGTCGCGGGGTTGATGATCTCGGTCGTCGTGAGGACGCCGTTGGTGTAGTGCGAGCGACGGTCCGCGATGCCGTCGCCGTCGGTATCGACTTCGCTCAGCTCGACTTTGCCGTCGCGAAAGCGCATGCGGGTCTCGAAGATGCCATCGAAGTCATCGTCGGCCTCAGCCGACTCGATCTGCCCGTGCCGGTCGTAGTGCGCGACATAGTCGACCTTGCCGTCGAGGTTGCGATCGATCTCGGTCCTCAACAGCGTGCCGCTCGGCGCGTAGGTCCATTTCTCGTCGAGCAGCCCGTTACCGTTGCGGTCAATGCCATCGGTCGTTGCCGGCGAGCGGTAGTACATCGACGTGGCGGCGATACCGATGGCCAGCCCGACCGCGAACCGCCACCACCCCGCGGAGCGGCCCGTGGGCGACGGCGGCTTCGGCACTTCGGCGGGCTGTGCAGACTCCCAGCGCTCGATGAGTTCGCGTGCCGCTGCATAGTCGTGCTCGTTCACGACAAGGCGAACCAGGCCCGCCGCGGGCAGCTCGCCGATCGCGCCTTGCAGGTGTTCGCCATGGATCTCGGCGGACAGGCCTTCTTGCTGCAGCAGGTCGAGCAGCATGTGCGCCTCGATCGCGCTGCCGGCCTGGTACAGCGTCCTCATCGGGGCGAATCCCCCGCGGTGGATGCAACCGCCGCTTCGCGTGCCCGCTCAGCGTACCTGTTGAAGCGCCACGCGGTGCCTTCCATCGTGATGCGGCGCCAAGTGGCGCGCTTCGCGGCGGGTGTCATCACCGGCCAGTGCTGGACCTCGTCGAATGTGCGGCCGCAGCCCTTGCAGATGTCGTCGCCCTGGCTCGTCGAGCAGATCGCGATGCAGGGCGCGTCGGGCGTGCTCGCGTACCAGGCGAGCCAGGCGTCGCGGGCCTTTGCGGGCATCGTGACCTCGTCGCATTCGACCTCGTGGTAATAGACCATCAGCGCGTAGACCGTGCCGAGCGCACGCACCTCGGCGCAGGCAGTGATGCCGTCGGGCGAGGGCGAGCGCTCGCGCCACCAGTTGATGGCGGACTCGATGTCGGTGATGTGCAGTTCAGCCATGGATGCTCAAGCATAGCGCGGGCGCAAACTTTGATACCCTTTGCCGATGAGCGCAGACACCCCGCCCGCCAACGCCCGCCGCATCAGCGACTTCGCCGCGCGCGCCGCGTTGTACGGCGCGCCCGGCGAGACCTCCATCGCCAAGGAGGTGAGCGGCCTGCACCCGGTCTATCGCGCCATCGTCGAGGCGGCGCCATCCGCCGTACTCGCCACCTGCGGGCGATGGCGCGGCCTACCACCGTGACTTGCCCGAGCGCGTCAGGAACAGCCTTTATTGAATCGACATGCGTTGATCCCGGAGACCCCTCGATGATCCCGACTTTGCGTACCTGGAGTGGCCTGACCCTCGCCCTTGCCCTCGCCTTCACCGTCGCCGTCCTCGTCGCGTGCGCCGCACCCGAGAAGCCGCCCGCGCCGCCGCCCGTAGCGCCGGTCGCCGGATCCGGTCAGCGCCTGATCACGGTGTCGGACGCGAACGCGGGCGCGGCCGTCACGCTTGAGCCGGCGCAGGAGCTGGTCGTGCGCCTGCCGATCGAAGGCGCGGGCGGCCTCGAATGGTCGCTCGTAGATCTGAAGCCCGGCGTGCTCACGGTGCTGAGCTCGAAGTTCGAGCGTGCGCTGCGCAACACCAATGTCGAAGAGGCAGCGGGCGCGTCGGTGTGGCACTTCAGACCGCAGGCCGCGGGTGCCCTCACGCTGAAGTTCGACCTGCGGCGCCCGCACAGTTTGCAGGCGCCGGTGCAAACCGTCGTCTACGACGTCACGGTGAAATAGGCGCGTCGCGTCCGTGCGCATGATGCCCATGCTTCGATTGGCCACACGCGACGATGCGCAGCTGATCGCGCAGCTCTCGCGCGATCGCATCGAGCAGGGCCTGGGCTGGAGCTGGACGACGCTGCGCGTGTTGCGCAGCATTCGTGACCGCGAGACGAATGTGGTGGTCGCGCTGGAGGCGGGTGAAGCGCTGGGCTTCGGCATCATGAAATATCACGACGACGAGGCGCATTTGCTGCTGCTCGCCGTGCGCGCCGAGCGCGAGCGGCAAGGCGTCGGCACGGCACTGGTCGACTGGTTGGAACGCTCGGCGCTGATTGCCGGCGTCGGGCGCGTGAGTCTCGAGACGCGCGCCACCAATGCGAGTGCGCGCGCCTTTTATCAGCACTTGGGGTACCGCGAGATTCAGTCGCTGCCCGGCTACTACCAGGGCCGTGAGGCCTGCGTTCGCATGGCACGAGACCTGTGGGTCGGACGCGCCGTGCCTGGGTGATTCAGGCTTGGATCGCGCCGCCGCGGCCACTGCGTTCTGCGGCGCCGAAAGTCGAGTACAGGCCGCCGTCGCGCGGCATCAGCACGTCAATCGCACGATCGAGCGCGGCAGTGGCACGCGCGAGTGATTCGCGCTGCGCAGCGACCAGGCCGCTGGCGCTGGCCAGGCGATGGCGCAGGGCCGGTGGCACCGAACCGGCGCGCGCCGCGCGCGCGAAATGGTCGACCGCGCTGGCGAGAGCGCGGTGCAGTTCGGTGGCATGGAGGTCGATCCCGATGCTGTCGCGTTCGCACAGCGCTTCGCCCAGCGCCGACAGCCGCCCTTCGACGGCGGCCAGCACGGTTTCGAGTTCGGCTTCAGGGTGAGGCATGGCAGGGCGGCCCGGGTTGTCGAGATGGCCGTTGCGTGGCCGTAATGCGAGGACGATGAGGCAGTGCGGCGCCGCGCGCCGCACTCGGCAAATCAGGACTTAACCTTGGCAAGCGCTTCGTGCGCGTTGGCGATCAGTTTGTCGGCGATGGCGCCGGGATTGATCGTGAAGCTGCCGGTGCCTATGGCCTTGGAGATGCGGTCGACCTTCTCGGCGTCGAATTCGGGGCTCGAAGCGCTCGACAGCAGTGTCGACGCGGTGTTCGACAGTTCGATCTTTGTACTCGCGTCGGCCGTGGCCGGAATCGCGCTCGCAACAACAGCCGGCGCCGGGCCGTTGGCCGTTGCAGGCGTGCTGCTGGCGGCGGGCGCCGGTGCGGGTTTGTCTGCGTGATGACCGATCTTCATGGTGCTCTCCAAAGGCCGGAGCAAAGGCGCCGGCCATTCAATATGCACGGTGTATCGGCCCGGTCCTGGGCGACTTTAGCTTTTTCTGCAGAACCGCAGGCAAGATTGCTCACAAGGGCAACTCCACCCGGCGTTCACCTATCGGCAGCCCAGTCAGCACCCGGCCGCTCTCGGTGCGCACCCTGACCGGCTGACCCTCGATGCCGGGGTTCAAGGCCTGCGCCTCGCCGGCGACGCTAAAGCCGTCGCCTTGTGCCAACACCGTCACGGTTTCGCCGGCGGCGAACCACTGGCGTGCCTTGAGGTGCGACTGGCGCAAGCTTTGTCCTGCCTTGAGCGCGCGCGTGAGTGTGCGGCCGACGGCGAGGTCGGCGCTGAACAGCGGCGCAGAATTGTCTTCGGCCAGATCGACCTCGGCTTGAGCTAGATCTGCAGCGGCCAGTACGCTGCCCGCCAGGATCCCGCTGCTGGCGACCAGCGCGGTGCCGAACACACGAACCGTGATCGGCAGATACACATTCCATTTGGACGCGCCCTGCGTGCAGCGCAGGCCCACGCGGCTCTTGCCCCACATTCGCATGCCGTCGGGCAGGTAGGGCTCGACGTGCAGGCACGGTGCCAGCCGCAATCGCGGGTCGAGCTGGCCGACGCTGACCTCGACGCGCGGCGTGCCGGGGGCACTCGATTTCGTGCCGCTCAGCGCCAGCGCGCGCACCTGCTGCTCGAGGCCACTGTCCAGCCCGCTCGCGGGCTCGGCGGGCACCGTCATCTGCGCCTGCACCAGCGTGTCGGCGAGCGCCAGCAGCAGCGCGGCGGCGGCACGGCAGGCGAGGGCGACGATGGTTGGCATGCCCGCACTGTAGTGAGCAATGCGATCGCGCCTTGGTCCGAACAAGCGGGCAAACAGCCCTCTATTCGCACTTATGTTTGCACAGGTGCCTAACACAATCCCGTCACAGTTCCATCCACCGCGAGGGCCGCCATGCTCAAACGACTCACCGATGCGCTCGACTTCCAGGCCCAGGCCTTGAACCTGCGTTCGGAGCGCCAGCGCCTGATCGCCAGCAACATCGCGAACGCCGATACACCGGGCTACGTGGCGCGCGACATGAATTTCGCGCAGGCGCTGCGCAATGCGACCGGCAGCATGCAGCCGGCGGCGACGCTGGCCGCAAGCCAGCCCGGGCACATCACCGGCAACGCGGCGACCGACGGTGCGAGTTTCAGCACGCTGAACTACGCGGCACCGAGCCAGACCAATTTGGACCGCAACACCGTCGACATGGACCGCGAGCGCGCGAGCTTCGCCGACAACACGGTGAAGTACGAAGCCACGCTGCGCTTTATCGGCGCGCAGGTGAAGACCACGCTGTCGGCGATCACCGGCCAATAGGGAGGCACGTCATGTCAATGATGAACATCTTCAACGTTTCAGGCTCGGCGGCAAGCGCGCAGAGCCAGCGCCTGAATGTGGTCGCGAGCAATCTCGCCAACGCCGACACGGTTGCCGGCCCCGACGGCACGGCCTACAAGGCGCGCCAGGTCACGTTTCAGACCGAGCTGATGGGCGCCAACGCGAACGATCCGACGAGCGCGGGGGTGCGCGTCAGCACGATCAGCGAAGACCAGACTGCCGGCCGGCGCGTGCACGACCCCAAGCACCCGAGCGCCGACGCTGATGGCTACGTGACCTACAGCAACGTCAATGCGGTCGAGGAGATGGTCAACATGATCTCGGCCTCGCGTTCGTACCAGAACAACATCGAAGTCATGAACACGGCCAAGGGCCTGTTGCTCAAGACCTTGCAGCTTGGTCAGTAGACCGGACCGAACCTAAGGAACTCTCATGACCATTTCCGCCGCTACTCTCAACGACATCAATGGCACCACGCCGGCGACCAGCGTGACGGATGCTAAGGGCACCCAGGACCGCTTCCTGAAGTTGCTCGTCACGCAGCTGAAGAACCAGGATCCGCTGAGCCCGATGGACAACGCCCAGCTCACGAGCCAGATCGCGCAGATCAACACCGTCAGCGGCATCAACACGCTTAACACCAGCGTGCAGGGGCTGTCGAGCCAGTTTCTGCAGATGCAGTCGCTGCAGGGCGCTGCACTCGTCGGCAAGAGTGTGATCGTGCCGGGCAACAAGCTCGACATCGCCAGCGGCACGGCCGAAGGCGGCTTCGAGCTGACCAGCGCGGCCGACGCCGTGAAGATGGAAGTGCTGAATCCCGCGGGTCAGGTGCTCGACACCGTGGCCCTGGGTGCGCAGAGCGCTGGAATGCACAGCTTCAACTGGGCTGCAGGAAGCTACGCGAACAACAGCAACCTGAGCTTCCGCATCACCGCCACCAGCGGCGCTACGTCGCTGACCAGCACGGCGCTGATGCGCGACACGGTCGATGCGGTGAGCACCTCCGGCACCGCACTGCAGCTCGAGCTGGCACGGGCCGGCACGGTGGACTACAGCACCGTGCGCGCCATCAACTGATCCGGTCACTTCTGAACATCTCAACCAAGGAATTCGCATGAGCTTCCAACAAGGTCTGTCGGGTCTGAATGCGTCGAGCAAGAACCTCGAAGTGATCGGCAACAACGTGGCCAATGCCAATACCTACGGCGCCAAGTCGTCGCGGGCCGAGTTCGCCGACATGTACGCCAGCGCGATCAGCGGCAGCAACATCGGCATCGGCGTGAACCTTCAGGCCGTGACCCAGCAGTTCACGCAGGGCAACATCACCACCACCACCAGCCCGCTCGATCTCGCGATCAACGGTAACGGCTTCTTCGAGGTCAGCAACGGCAACCAGACGCTGTACACCCGCAACGGCCAGTTCCAGGCCAACAAGGACGGCTTTCTCGTCACCGACGCCGGACTGAAGCTGGTGGGCTACCCCGCATCGACAAACGGCACGATCCAGCCCGGCGCCGCGGTGCCGCTGCAACTCCCGACCTCGGGCGTGGCTCCGAACCCGACCAGCAAGATCACCGTCAACATGAACCTCGACGCACGCAAGGCTGCGACGCTGCCGGCCGGCACGCCACAGATCAACTTCAGCGATGCCTCGACCTACAACGACGCGACCTCGGTGACGGTGTTCGACGCCAAGGGGCAGGACGTGGCCTTGACCTATTACTTCCAGAAGTCGGCCACCGACACCTGGAACGTCTACGCGACGGCCAACGGCACCTCAGTCAACGTCGACGGTGCGGGCAAGCCGCTGCCGGTGACGACGATCGCCTTCCCGCCAAACGGCGGCACGCCCACGTCGCCGCTGGGCACCGTGGCCATGAACGTTCCGAGCACCACCAATGCTGCCGGCGCCACCACGCTGGCGATCAGCGGCGTGGCGGTCAACCTGACCGGTGCGACGCAGTTCGGCTCCACCTTCGGCGTGACCAGCATGTCGCAGGACGGCTACACCGCTGGTCAGCTCACCAGCGTGTCGATCGAGAAGGACGGCATCGTCACGGCGACCTATTCGAACGGCCAGTCCAAGCCGGCCGGCCAGCTCGAACTCGCGACTTTCCGCAATCCGCAAGGCCTCAATCCGCTCGGCGGCAACCTGTGGGCACGCAGCTACGCGTCGGGTGACCCGACGGTGGGCACCCCCGGCAGCGGCAACATCGGCGTGCTGCAGGCCGGTGCGCTCGAAGAGTCGAACGTCGACCTCACCGGCGAACTGGTCAACATGATCACCGCGCAGCGCGTCTACCAAGCCAACGCGCAAACGATCAAGACGCAGGATCAGGTGCTGCAAACGCTCGTGAACCTGCGTTGATCGCATTGACCGACCGACTGAGGGAGTGACATGGACCGCATGATCTACCTGTCGATGTCGGGCGCGAAGGCGACGATGCAGCGCCAGGACACGCTCGCCAACAACCTCGCCAACGTGTCGACACCGGGCTTTCGCGCCGAGCTGCAGGCGTTTCGCGCCGTGCCCGTGCTGGGCAGCGGCGCGAGCACGCGCGTGTTCTCGCTCGAAACCACGACCGGCTACGACGCCACCCCAGGCGCAATCACCGCCACCGACCGCAACCTCGATGTCGCGGCCAAGGGCAACGCTTGGCTTACCGTGCAGGCCCTTGACGGCACCGAGGCCTATACCCGCGGCGGTTCGCTTGACATCTCGAGTGACGGCACGCTGACCACACGCAACGGCCTGCCAGTAATGGGCGACGGCGGCCCGCTGCAAGTGCCGCCGAACTCGGTCGTCAGCATCGGCGCCGACGGCACCGTTAGCGCCAAGGGCGCCGACGGCAAGAACACCGCGATCGGCAAGCTCAAGCTCGTCACGCCGGAGGCGCCGCTCGCGCGCGGCGACGATGGCCTGTTTCGTGGCGCGAACGGCGACCTGAGCGCCGACGCCACGGCGCGCGTGCAGGACGGCGCGCTCGAAGGCTCGAACGTCAGCGCGGTCGAATCAATGGTCGCGATGATCTCGGCGGCGCGCCAGTTCGAGGCCCAGATGAAGATGATCTCAACGGCCGAGGCGAACGAAAAATCGGCATCGCAGCTGCTGACGGCAAACTGAGATGGCGCACTCGAGCCATTGAAGCGACGCCACGATGGCGCGGGGTGTGGCGGCAATGCGGGCGATCGGCGTGCGCGACAGGGTCGCCCTGTTGGGCGTGCCTTGCATGGCGCTGGCGGTCGGCGTCGAGGTGTGCGAATAGCAGCGCGGCGCGACCGCCTGGGTCGCGCTCGCAGGCGCGGTGGCCTGTGTTCTCATCGCCTACCTGCTGATGGCGTTTTACCTCCAGACCTCGCGCTCGCTGGCCGACTTTCACTCGGCGTCGTGGCCATGAAGGAGGGCGACCTGTCGCGGCGTGTGCAGGTCGTTGGCCGCGACGAATTCGCCGCCTTTATCGGTGGCACGCTCGACGCGGTGAATGCCAATCTGTGGGCGCTCGTGGCCGATATTCGCAGCGAGTCGACGCTGGTGTCGTAGGCGGGCGCGGACTTCCATGAGACCTTGCGCAAGCTCGACCGCACGTCGACATGCACGGTAGGCATCTGCAACGGCGCCGTGCTGTTCGCTGCCGCCGGTTTGCTCAAGGGCCGCAAGGCGACGACGAACTGGGACGCCAGCCGAGGTACCGGATGCGATCCAGCAGGGCGTGGGGCGCTCGAGTCCAGCGGCGGCATCGCTCAGCTGCGCGCGCGCCGTTCGAAGGCATGATCCGGGTAGCTGCGCGCCGGTCCGGTTCCTGATCTCCCACCGAAAGAAGCCCATGCCCACGACCGAAACACTCGAGCGTTTCATCGCCCGCGTCGAAGCGAACGCACACGCCGAAGCCTGCGAGGAGTTCTACACCGTGAACTCAACGATGCAGGAGAACCAGTCGGCGCCGCGGGTCGGGCGAGACGCGCATGTCGCGAATGAACGCAAAGTCCTGGCGCGCGCCAGGACGGTGTCGTCGACGTGTGTGCGCCCGGTGTTCGTGAGCGGAGACCGGGTCGTCATCCGCTGGATCTTTCGCTTCGAGTGGCTGGACGGAAAGGTCATGCAGATGGAAGAGCTCGCGTACCAGCGCTGGGAGGGCGAGCAGATCGCCGAGGAGACCTTCTTCTACGACCCGGCGCAACGAGTCCCGCAAAAGCCGCAGGCCTAGTCTGGCTGGCGCAGGAAGCGCAAGACGCGCCCATCTCGTTTACTGCGTCGGCGCAACGCCCTCGATCGCGATCAACTGTCCCGTAGACGCGCGCTGACGAATCGCGATCAGCGGCCGGTACTCGGGCGAGTGGTAGAACGCCTTGAGGCTGGCCATGTCCGCAAACTCCAGGATGACCTGGCGCTGCGGGTGCGCGTTGCCTTCCAGCACTTCGGCGGCGCCGCCGCGGGCCAGGTAGCGCCCGCCATAGGCAGCGATCACTGCGGGCACTTGGCGGCGGTATTCCTCATACGCGACCGGATCGGTCACTTCGACATTGGCGTGGATGTAGGCGGCCATGCTGAATGTTCCTGATTAATTGATGTGGACTAAATGAACCGACGAGGTCGCTCAGGCGCGGAGTTCGACTTCGCCCTCGATCTCGACCGGAATGTCGACCGGCAGTTCGGCCATTCCCACGGCGCTGCGGCTGTGGGCGCCGACCTCCGGGCCGAACAACTCGATGATGAGGTCGGAGAAGCCGTTGATCACGCTGGGTTGCTTGTTGAAGCCGGGGGCCGAATTGACCATACCGAAGACGCGCGTCCAGGCTGCGATGCGGTCGAGATCGCCGAGCGCGCGTTGCAGGCTGCCGAGTATCGACACGCCGGTGAGACGCGCCGCGAGGTAGCCCTGCTCGATACTCAGCTCGCGCCCGACCTTGCCGCGCGGTTCGGCAAGTGTGCCGTCGGCGCCTTGCGGGCCGTGGCCCGAAATCAGCGCACGCCGGCCGACGATCCGCACGAACTGGAACGGAAACACCATGCCGGCCGGAGGCGTCAACGCCGGCGGCAGCACCAGGCCCAGGCTGCGCAAGCGTTCTTCGATGTTCGACATGTGGTTCCTCCCGCAGTGTGCGCACTGTAAATCGAAATGCGCTGCAACCACCGGTCTTTTCAGGGCATTCGAGGCCACCCCGAAACGCCATCATCGCGACATTGACCGGAGCACCGCCATGATGCGTTCCCTGTGGATTTCGAAGACCGGCATGGAAGCCCAGCAGACCCAGCTGGACGCCATCTCGAATAACCTGGCCAATGCCTCAACCAACGGCTACAAGCGCTCGCACGCCGTGTTCGAGGACCTGATGTACCAGAATCTGCGCCAGGCCGGTGCCAACAGCACCGACCAGACGACACTGCCGACCGGCCTCCAGCTCGGCCTGGGCACGCGAGCGGTCGCGACCTCGCGCAGCTTCAGCCAGGGCAACCTGCAGCAAAGCAGCAACCCTCTCGATGTCGCTGTGAGCGGCCAGGGCTTCTTCCAGTTGCAGATGCCCGACGGCACGACCGGCTACACGCGCGACGGCTCGTTCCAGGTCAGCGCCACCGGCCAGCTCGTCAACAACAACGGCTACACCGTGCAGCCCGGCATCACGATACCGGCAAACTCGACCAGCGTGACGATCGGCAACGACGGCACCGTGAGCGTCGTGCTGCCCACCCAGGCCACGCCGCAGACGGTCGGTAAGATCCAGATCGCGAATTTCGTGAATCCGGCCGGCCTCGACCCGAAGGGTCAGAACATTTACGCCGAGACCGCTGCTTCGGGCACGCCCAACGCCGGTACGGCGGGGCAGAACGGCCTGGGCACGCTGCAGCAGGGCTTCGTCGAAACCTCGAATGTCAACGTCGTCGAAGAGCTCGTCGGCATGATTCAGACACAGCGCGCCTACGAGCTGAACTCGAAGGCGATCAAGACCTCAGACGACATGCTCGCGCGGCTGACTCAGCTGTGAGGCCCATGATGAACCGCCTCACGCCACTGGGGCTCGCGCTCGTTATGCTCGCCGGCTGCGACACGATGAGCGAGACACTCAACAAGCGTCCGCCAGTCGATGTCCTGAAAACCGCCGCGGTGCGGCCGGAGCCCATCGTCGTGGCGCCGGTCAACAACGGCTCGATCTTCCAGGCCAACCAATACCGGCCACTTTTCGAGGACCACCGCGCGCGGCTGGTCGGCGACACGATCACGGTGCAGATCGTCGAGAAGGTCAGCGCGACGCAGACGAGCACGAGCTCGATCGACAAGTCCGGCGGCATCGCGGCCGGCATCACGGCGATTCCGGGCATCTCGGCGAACTCGTTCACGCCGGCGCGCGCGACGATTGGCGCGACTTCGAGCAACACGTTTGCCGGCAAGGGCAGCACCGAGAACAGCAACGACTTCTCGGGCACCATCACCGCCACCGTGATCGAGGTGCTGCCCAACGGGCACCTGATCGTCTCGGGCGAAAAGCAGATCGGCGTCAATCACAACGTCGACGTGCTGCGCTTCTCGGGCCAGGTCGACCCGCGCGCGATCCAGACCGGCAACACCGTCGCCTCGGCGCAGATCGCGAATGTGCGCATAGAACAGCGCGGCAAGGGCCAGCAAGCCGATGCGCAGGGAATAGGCTGGTTAGGGCGCTTCTTTTTGAACGTTCTGCCCATTTAGGATTGCCCAGAATCGGGTTCATCGGTCGCTTTCTCGTCCGGTGCAACCACGATGTACGACGCCGAAAAAATCATCCGCAAGTTGATCGTCGCGACCGCGCTGCTCGCCTCAGCTGCACTCTGGTGGCCGGGCCCGGTGCAGGCGATGCGCCTGAAGGAAGTCGCCTCCGTACAGGGCGTGCGCACCAACCAGCTGGTCGGCTACGGCCTCGTTGTCGGCCTCGACGGCACCGGCGACCAGACCACCTCGACACCGTTCACGACACAGAGTCTGACCGCGCTCTTGCAGCAGATGGGCGTGACCGTGCCGGCTGGCACCAACATGCAGCTCAAGAACGTGGCCGCGGTGATGGTCACCGCGCAGCTGCCACCATTCGCGCAGCCTGGCCAGTTGGTCGACGTGACCGTCTCGTCGATGGGCAATGCCAAGTCTTTGCGCGGCGGCACGCTGATTGCCACACCGCTGAAGGGCGCCGACGGCCAGATCTACGCGCTCGCGCAGGGCAACCTGATCGTCGGCGGCGCGGGTGCCTCGGCGGCCGGCTCGAAGGTTCAGATCAACCACCTGAGCGCGGGCCGTGTGCCCGAAGGCGCGACTGTCGAGCGTGCCGTGGCCACGCCGCTGAACCAGGGCGAGTACCTGCAGCTCGACCTGAACGCGAACGACTACAACACCGCGCGCGAAGTCGCGCGCGCCGTGAACGCACGCATGGGCAGCGGCGTGGCGCAGGCAATGGACGGTCGCGTCGTGCGCGTGCGCATGCCCGAGGGCATGGACGCACGCGTGGCCTTCATGGCCGACATCGAGAACCTGCCACTCGAGCTCGCCGCGCCGGCGGCCAAGATCGTGATCAACGCGCGCACGGGCTCGGTGGTCGTGAATCAGAACGTCTCGCTCAACCCCTGCGCGGTGGCGCACGGCAGCCTGTCGGTGACGATCAACTCGACGCCAGTTATCAGCCAGCCTTCGCCGTTCTCGAACACCGGCACGACGGTGAGCAAGGACAAGGCCGACATCACGATCAAGCAGGAGCCCGGCTCGCTGATCCAGCTGCCGGCTGGCACCAAGCTCGCCGATGTCGTCAGGGCGCTGAACTCGCTCGGCGCCACGCCGCAGGACCTGCTCGCGATCCTGCAGGCCATGAAGACCGCTGGCGCACTCAACGCCGAGATCGAGGTGATCTGATCGTGGGGATTTCGGCCCTCCCGTCGGACGATCTGAGCGCGCTGCGCAACCGCGCCGCGAGCGATCCGAGGGCGGTCATCAAGGCCGCGGCCAAGCAGTTCGAGGCGCTGTTCATGCAGCAGTTGATGAAGAGCATGCGCGAGTCGTCGATGAGCAGCGGCATGCTCGACAACGCCGGCACCCAAATGGGCACCGAGATGCTCGACACACAGCTGTCAAACAAGATGAGCGGCATGCCCGGCGGGCTGGCCGACGTGATCGCGCGGCAGCTGGAGCGCCAAATGACCGGCAGCGCGTCGACCGCGGCCATTCCGGCAGCCGGTGCAGCGGGTGCGCCGCAGGGTGGCAATGCCAAGTTCACGCCGAGCCAGGAAGAGTTCTTGCGCGCGCATCAAAGTTCGGCTCGCGCGGCCGAGGAGCGTAGCGGCATCCCGGCGGCCTTCATGGTCGCGCAGGCCGCGCACGAGTCTGGCTGGGGCAGGCACCAGATCCGCAACGCCGACGGATCGAGCTCGCACAACCTATTCGGCATCAAGGCCGGCGCAGGCTGGAAGGGCAAGGTCGCGCGGGTCACGACGACAGAGGTGGTCGACGGCCAACCGCGCAAGGTGGTCGCGAGTTTTCGCGCATACGCGAGCTACGACGAATCGTTTCGCGACTACGCGCAGATGATGAAAGACAGCCCGCGCTACGCGCAAGTGGTCGCTGCAGGCAACAGCGCGCAGGGCTTCGCGCAGGGGCTGCAACGTGCCGGGTACGCGACCGACCCGGCCTACGCCGATAAGCTCACGCGCGTCATCAACACCACGCTGCGCATGCAACGCGCAGCAACGAATACGCAGGGGAACTTCGCATGAGCGCCTTGATGTCTATCGGCAAGACGGCGATGTATGCGAGCTACGCAGCTCTGCAGACGACCGGCAACAACATCGCCAACGCCAATACGCCGGGCTATTCGCGCCAGCAGGTCCAGCTGGCCGATGCGCCGTCGCAATTCACGGGCTCGGGCTTCTTCGGCCGGGGCGTCAACGTGACGACGGTCACGCGTGCGTACGACCAGTACCTGACAGGCCAGGCCGTCAACGCCGGCTCGCTCGCGGCCGCCGATTCGGCCCGGCTCGACAAGCTCACACAACTCGAGAGTGCGTTTCCGATCGGCGCAAACGGGGTCGGCCAAGCGGCCGGCGCGTTGATGAATTCGTTCGTCGACGTGGCCAACAACCCGAGCGACTCGTCGGCGCGTCAGGTCGTCCTGAGTCAGGCGCAGGAGCTGTCGTCGCGCTTTCAGACGACGGGCAACCAGCTCAACGACTTGCAGACCGGCGTCACTCAGGACATCAAGACTTCCGTCGACAGCTTGAACTCGCTCGCGCAGCAGGTCGCCAAGCTGAATCAGCAGATCGCCTCGCTGAAGGGCGCAGGCCAGCCGCCGAACCAGCTGCTCGACCAGCGCGACCAACTCATCACACAGATCGCGAAGACCATCAACGTCACGACGATTCCGGCCGACGATGGCAGCGTCGGGGTTTTCATCGGTGGTGGACAGAGCCTGGTGCTGGGTGCGAATGCGAACACGGTCAAGGCCGTGCCCGACACCTTCGACCCGGCCAAGGCGATGCTGACGATGAGCGAGGGCGCGACGAATCGCCTGATTCCGTCCGACAGCCTCGTCGGTGGCGCGCTGGCTGGCCTGATGAGGTTCCAAAACGAAGACCTCGTCTCGGCCAGGAACCTTCTGGGGCAGATGGCCGCGGCCGTCAGCGGTGCGGTCAACACGCAGCAGTCGCTGGGCCGGGATCTCGGCCAGCCGGCGGTCGCCGGTGCGCCGATCTTCTCGGTGGGCGCGCCGCGTGTTCTCGCGGCCTCGACCAACGCCGGCACCGCCATGCTCACCGCCACGACTTTCGATGCCTCGAAGCTGCAGGCCAGCGACTATGCGCTGAGTTTCGACGGCACCAACTACACGCTGACGCGCTCGTTCGATCAATCGACCGTGGCCGGCAGCCCATACACGCCGGCCGCGCTCGCGGCCGGCGTTCAGGTCGACGGCGTGACGCTGCAACTCACGGGCGGCACGGCCAGCGCCGGCGACCGCTTCCTGGTGCAGCCGGTCGCTGACGCGGCGCAGAGCATGCAGACCGTGCTCGCCAGTTCGAAGGGGATCGCGGCCGCGTCGCCGTTCACCGGCAGCCTGGGCGCCAATAACACCGGCACGGCCACACTGGGCTCGCTGGTCGCGGTCTTGCCGGGCTACAACGGTGCGCTCAGCACCAACATCACGTTCACGTCCAATACCGGCAACTACACCTGGACGATGAGCGATGCAACCACCGGCACAGGCACCTGGACGGCCGGCACGCCGATCAGTCTCAACGGCTTCGCGCTGAACCTGAACGGTGTGCCCAAGAGCGGCGACACGATAGGCGTGACGCCGACGGTGTCAACGGCTTCCAACAACGGCAACGCGCTCGCGTTCTCCGCGCTCGGCACGGCCGCGATCGTCAGCGCGAACGGTGCGGGCACGAGCGGCACGAACAGCCTGGGCATCACCGACGCGTACGCAAGCGCGATCGCAAGCGTCGGTGTGCGCGTGCAGGGCGGCAAGACGGCCGCAACCATGTCGAGCGCGGCTGCGAGCCAGGCTGAGACGACGCGCGCGAACCATGACGGGGTCAATCTCGACGAAGAGGCCGCGCGGCTGATCCAGTTCCAGCAAAGCTATCAGGCCGCGGCCAAGATTTTGCAGGTCGCGCAGGCCATATTCACGACAATGCTGCAGACGGCAGCAGGCTGATCGCGCTGAGCTCGGTCTCACACATTTTTCAAGACAGCATTATGCACATCAGCACCTCCAACAGCTACAACGCGTCGCTCGATTCGCTCATGACCCGACAGGCTACGTTGAGCAGCACCCAGGAGCAGATGACCACCGGCAAGCGCGTCAACCGCGCCAGCGACGACCCGGCCGCCGCAGCGCGTGCCGAGCGTGCACTGGCGGCCGAGCAGCGCACCGTGGCGAATCAGCGCGGGGTCGACGCGAGCAACAACGCGATGACGCTCACCGACAGTGCGCTCGGCGACGCCAGCGAGCTGCTCCAGCAGGCGCGCGAGGCGATGGTCGCGGCCGGCAACGGCAGCTACACCGACGCCGAACGCACGACCACCGCGAATCAGCTCTCCGGCCTGCGCCAACAACTGCTCTCGATCGCCAATCGCACGGACGGCTCGGGCACCTATCTGTTCGGCGGGCAGGGCGCAGCGCAGGTGCCGTTCGCTGATGTGCCGGGAGGCGTCGCGTACCAGGGCACGTCGGGCCAGGCCCAGGCCGCCTCGGGCGAACCGCTGCCGCTGACGACGAACGGCGCGGCCGCCTGGATGACCGCCCGCACCGGCAACGGCGTGTTCGCGACCAGCGCGCTGACCAGCAATGGCACGGCGTGGATCGACGGCGGCACCGTGACGAACCCATCGGCCGTGACAGGCGCGACCTACAGCCTGCAGTTCAGCGTGGCCGCAGGCGCGACGACGTATTCGGTGCTGAAAAACGGCGCAGCCACCGCGCTGACCAACGTCGCCTTCAAGCCGGGCCAGGCCATCCAGGTTGACGGCCTGTCGGCCACGATCTCCGGCCAGCCCGCGAATGGCGACGACTTCGAACTCACGCCGTCGAGCGCCAACTTGAGCGTGTTCGACACGCTCGACAAGGCCATCGCCGACCTCAAGACGCCGGGGCGCACCGGTTCGCAGATCGCGCAGACGACCTCTGCAAACGTGGGAAACCTCGATTCAGTGCTGGGCCAGATGTCGGCCGCGCGCGCGCAGGTCGGTGCCACGCTGAACCGGGTCGATGCGGTCACGGCGCGCCTGTCGGCGCTGAAGCTTTCAAGCCAGACAGAAATGTCGAACGCCACCGACCTCGACATGACGAAGGCGATCTCCGACTTCTCGAATCAACAGACCGGCTACGATGCAGCCCTCAAGGCGTACTCTTTGGTGCAAAAGCTGTCGCTGTTCAACTACCTCAGTCCCTAGTCCCTAGCCATGACCTCTTGCCAACGAACCGAGGGACGAACGTGAGCGATGCGGCCATCCTCGGGCAGATCGCGCTGGGCTATTCGCCTTTCATCGATCGCAACCGGTCGGTCAGCGCGACGCGCCTGACTGTCATTCCGTTGCGGCCCGATGCGCGACTTGACGTCGGACAATTGCTGCACGAGATCGGCAACGTCTGGCCCGCCGCGGGGGGACGGGTCTCACTCAACATCGTCAGCGAAAGCCTGTTGCACGAGCTGATGCAGGCCAAGCCGTCGGCGAACCTGATGGTCGAGGTGCCGTCGTTCATGGCGACCGATGAGGCCAATGTCGCCGCATTGCTCGCGCTGCGCGCCGGCGGCAGCACGCTGCTGCTGAAGGGCCGTCCGCTGAAGGAACTGCCGCGCGAAGTGCTGCCCTGCTTCAAGTACTCGATCATCGATCTTGCCGACGAGCGCCGTGGCACCGATCCGACGCCGCCGCCGGGCGTGACGCGAAGCATCCTGCATGTGCAGTCGGGTGTGCGCACCGTGGTCGAGATGGAGGCCGCGTTCGCACGTGGCGCGGAAGCGGTGCTGGGCTGGCCGATCGACGACGCGGTGAGCACCACGGCTGCCGCGCGTGGCGGCCAGGCGCAGGCCGGGCCGGGCATGCAGGCGATCGTCAAGCTAATTCACCAGGTCGACAAGGAAGAGCCGATCGAGAAGCTCGAGAACACGCTCAAGCTCGACCCGGCGCTGGCCTTCAAGCTGCTGCG
>JANYBE010000549.1 GCA_025360945.1 Rhizobacter sp.
CAGTACACGCTCAAGCCCGGTGAATCGAAACGCTGGCCGGTCGTGTTCGTGATCGACCCGAAGCTGTCGAAGGACGTCAAGACGATCACGCTGTCGTACACCTTCTTCGAAGTCGGCGGCACGGTTCCACCCGAGCCGGTAGGCCGCGGAGCGCAGTCATGACGACGCCGGTGTTGCAGCGCAAGGGCTCGTTCATTCGCACGATGAAAGCGGTCGGGTGGTCGTTCTTCGGTGTGCGCAAGGGCAGCGACTACGAGAAGGACGTGAACCAGCTCAACCCGGTGCATGTCGTGATCGCTGCCGTGATCGGCGTGACACTCTTCATCGGGTTCTTGCTGCTGCTGGTCAACTGGGTGCTGGCCAGCGGCGCCGCCAAATAATTCAGACTGGTCTTAGGAGAGAAGCTATGTCGGCTGCGACGCATCACGGGAAAATACCTTACTACTTCGTTCCGGCGCCCTCGCGGCACCCGGTGCTGTGCGCGACTGGCTTGCTGCTCATCATCTTCGGCGCGGCCGAATGGATCAACGGCTACGGCTGGGGCATGTATTCGCTGATCGCCGGCTTCGCGCTGCTCTTCTTCGTGCTGCAGCAATGGTTTCGCCAGGCCATCGGCGAGAGCGAAACCGGGTTGTACGGCGACAAGATTGATGTCTCGTTCCGCTGGAGCATGAGCTGGTTCATCTTCTCCGAGGTGATGTTCTTCGGCGCGTTCTTCGGTGCGCTGTTCTGGACCCGCTTGCATGCGCTGCCCAATCTGGGCAGTCTTGAGAACGCGGTGCTTTGGCCCGACTTCCGCGCCGTGTGGCCGAGTCTGGGAGTGGGCATCACTGGCTCGCCGGCTGGCATCGTCGAACCGTTCCAGACCATGGGCCCGTGGCCGATCCCGACCATCAACACGCTGCTGCTATTGAGCTCGGGCGTGACACTGACGATTGCGCACCATGCGCTCGTCGCCGGGCAGCGCGCGAAGACGATTGGCTTCATGTGGGTCACGGTGCTGCTGGGCCTGCTGTTCCTGAGCTTTCAGATCTTCGAGTACCACCATGCCTACACCGAGCTGAACCTGAAGCTGTCCTCGGGCGCGTATGGTTCGACCTTCTTCATGCTCACCGGCTTCCACGGCTTTCACGTGTTCGTGGGCATGCTGATGCTGATGTTCATCACGATCCGCTTGATGAAGGGTCACTTCACGCCGCAGCGCCACTTCGGCTTCGAAGGCGCCGCGTGGTACTGGCACTTCGTGGACGTGGTGTGGCTGGGCCTGTACGTCGTGGTCTACTGGCTCTGACGCCGATCGGCGCGCAAGCAACAAACGCCGCAGAACGCGGCGTTTGTTGCTTTCGTCACTCACTTGCCCAGTGGGATGCCCGTCGGCTGGATCCAGCCGGCCCAGTAGCTGAACAAGATGCACGCGAACAACAGCACCGACAAGCCGACGCGCACCGCGAGCGCGCGCATCATGCTGCCGCTCTTGGGCTTGCCGTCGCGGCCGTCGCGCAACATGAAGACGCCGGCCATCACGAGCGCGCCGAAGATGCCGATGAACGCGACCAGGATCAGGTATTTCATGCACACCGATTATCCGCCGCGTGAGCCGGTATGGCATTGAGCGCCGCCGCTCGGCCCGTCGTCGTCGTGCTGGCTACGCTGGTGGGCGTCGTGCTTACCGCCAACCTCGGTGCATGGCAGCTGCGCCGCGCGGCGCAGAAGATCGCGCTGCAAGACGCGCTCGAGTCGCGCGCGAAGCTGCCCGCGCTAGGCGCCGCCGATCTTGCGCGTGCGCCCGCGCAGGCCGAGCCGCAGCACTACCGTTCGGTGCATCTGCAGGGCCGCTGGGTGGCCGAGCGCACGGTGTTTCTCGAGAACCGGCAGATGCATGCGCGGGTCGGCTTCTACGTCGTCACACCGCTGCAACTGACAGATCGACCCGAGGCCGTGCTGATCCAGCGCGGCTGGGTGCCTCGCGATCTGCGCGAGCGCACCCTGCTGCCGGCCGTGCCCACGCCGGCGGGCGATGTCGACGTGCAGGGCGCCATCGCCCCGCCGCCGGCGCGGCTGTATGAGTTCGCCGCCGCCGGAACCGGGCTGATCCGGCAAAATCTGGACTTCGATGCGTTCAAGACCGAGTCGGGTCTGCGTCTGGTGCCGCTGTCGGTGCAGCAGTTCGACTCAACGGGCACGGCGGGCGATGGCCTGCTGCGCGACTGGCCGCGCCCCGCGGTCGATGTTCAGAAGCACTACGGCTACGCGTTCCAGTGGTTCGCGCTGTGTGCATTGATGGCAGGTTTGTATGTCTGGTTCCAACTCGTCCGCCCCCGGCTCCGTCGCGCTTCGTGAGGAGGCGGCTCCGCTGAGCTTGGCGGTGCACGCGATGCAGCCGCCCGCGCTCGAAGACGACGACGCGCGGCGCACCGCCAGTGGCCGATTGAAGATGCTGCTGGTGCTGCTGATCTGCGCCGCGCCGGTGGTCGCCTCCTATCTCGCGTTCTACGTGATCCGGCCCGACGGGCGAACCAACTACAGCGAGTTGATCGCGCCGCAGCGACCGTTGCCCGCCGATCTGCCGCTCACCGATCTGCAAGGTGCGGCCGTGAAGGCCGAGTCGCTCAAGGGTCAATGGCTGCTCGTCGTGGTCTCCGGCGGCGCGTGCGATGCGGTGTGCGAAAAGCACCTGTGGCTGCAGCGCCAGCTGCGCGAGACCCTGGGCCGCGAGAAGGATCGGGTCGATAAGGTCTGGCTCATCGCGGACGACGCCCAGCCGCGCGCGCAGACGCTTGCCGCGATCCGCACGAACACCGAGATCACCGTGCTGCGCGCGCCCGCGGGTGCATTGGCGGCGTGGCTCGCGCCGGCTGCGGGCCATGCGCTTGGCGAGCACATCTACATCGTCGATCCGCTCGGCAACTGGATGATGCGAACGCCTGCCGATCCCGAACCCGCGAAGCTCAAGCACGATGTCGAGAAGCTTCTGCGCGCGTCGGCGGGTTGGGACAAGCCGGGACGCTGAACCATGGCTGTGGCGCCCTACGACCTGGCACCGATTGCGGGCATTGCGCTTGTCGGTGCGTTGCTCGCGCTGCTTCCAGTGGCCTGGGTCTGGCAACGCCAGCACGGCAATGGTGCGTCGGCGCGGCTGCGCGCGCTCACGGTGCTGGCGCTGTGTCTCACATTCGAGCTCGTGCTGTTCGGTGCCTTCACGCGTCTGTCGGATTCAGGCCTGGGGTGCCCCGACTGGCCGGGCTGCTACGGGCAAGCGAGCCCGCTCGGCGCCCATGCGCAGATCGGTGCGGCGCAAAGCGTGCTGCCCGAAGGGCCCGTGACGCACGGCAAGGCTTGGGTGGAGATGATCCACCGCTACCTCGCCACCGGCGTCGGTGCGCTGCTCGTCGTGCTCGTCGCGCTGAACTGGGTCGAGGCGCGCCGGCGAGCGCTGGCGATCTCGCCGTGGTGGGCGAGCGCGTCCTTGCTGTGGGTGTGCGTGCAAGGCGCGTTCGGCGCGCTCACCGTGACGATGAAGCTCTATCCGCTGGTCGTGACCCTGCATCTGCTCGCAGGAATGGTGTTGCTGGTATTGCTCGCGGTGCAGACCCAAGCGGCGCAGCGCATGCCGCTGGCGATGCCGCGCGGCCTGTACGTTGCCGCACTCGGGCTGGCGATGATCAGCGCAGTGCAGATCGCACTGGGCGCTTGGGTCAGCACTAACTATGCGGTGCTCGCCTGCGGTGAGTTCCCGGCTTGTCAAGGGAGCTGGTGGCCGGCAATGGATTTCGAACACGGCTTCGCGCTGCTGCGCGAGCTCGGGGCCGCCAAGGACGGTGGCGGGTTGCCGTTCGCCGCACTCACCGCGATCCACTACGCGCACAGGCTCGGTGCTTACGTCGTGCTGGTCGCGATGGCCTGGTTCGCGTGGCGCCTGTTCGCGAGCGGCGCAGCCTTACTGCGACCCTGGGCGATGGGCACAGCGGCGATCGCGCTGTGGCAGCTTGCGAGCGGGCTGTCCAATGTCGTGCTCGGCTGGCCCTTGATCGGCGCCCTCGCGCACACTGCGGGCGCAGCGGCGTGGGTCACGCTGCTGGCGATGCTGATCACGCGCGCTCGCGCGGCGAGGTCCGCAGCGGCGCTGCAAAGCCGCGCCGGCCACAGATGGCAGCCGGCTCCGTAAAATGCGGGCTCCCATGACGACTGACACGATTGCTTCTACCGCTGCTGAGGACACCTCGTTGCCGTCGCGCGCGCGCCAGTTCTACGCGCTGACAAAGCCGCGCGTGGTGCAGCTGATCGTGTTCTGCGCGGTGATCGGCATGCTGATGGCCACAAAGGATCTGCCCGATCTGAAGACCGCACTGGCCGCGACCGTCGGCATCTGGCTCGTCGCCGCGGCGGCGGCCGCGTTCAACTGCCTCGTCGAGCAGCGCATCGACGCGCGCATGGCCCGCACCGCATGGCGGCCCACCGCGCGCGGCCAGTTGACGAACACGCAGACGCTCACGTTCTCGGTGCTGCTGTGCACCACCGGTAGCGCACTGCTGTACCTCGCGGTCAATCCGCTGACGATGTGGCTGACCTTCGCCACCTTCGTCGGCTACGCGGTTGTCTACACCGTGCTGCTCAAGCCGATGACACCGCAGAACATCGTGATCGGCGGCGCCTCGGGTGCGATGCCACCGGTGCTCGGCTGGGCGGCGATCCGCGGCGACGTGGGGTACGAGGCGCTGATCATGTGCCTGATCATCTTTCTGTGGACGCCGCCGCATTTCTGGGCGCTGGCGTTGTACCGCGCCGAGGACTACCGCAAGAGCGGGCTGCCGATGCTGCCGGTCACGCACGGTGCGGAGTTCACGCGACTGCACGTATTTCTGTACACGCTGGTCCTGTTCGCTGGCACGCTACTGCCTTTCGTGACGGGCATGAGCGGCGTGATCTACCTGGTGGCGGCCGTGCTGCTCAACGCCGGCTTTGTCGGCTACGCGTGGAAACTCTGGCGCAGCTACTCGGATCGACTGGCGCGCAAGACTTTCCGCTTTTCCATTCTCTATCTGTCGCTGCTGTTCGCGGCCCTGCTGGTTGATCACTATCTGAGGGCGTGGTTTTGAATGCTGTTGGTCGTATCGTGCTTCTCGCCGCCGGGTTGTGCCTTGCGCTGGCTGGCTGCGACAGGCTCGCGCCGACGTCGAGCGCGCCCACGCTCGCGTTCCGCGGTGCCGACATCACCGGCGCCGATTACGCACGCACGCTTGCGCTGCCCGACGCGAACGGTCAGCCGCGGACGCTGGCCGACTTCAAGGGCAAGGTCACGGTCGTGTTCTTCGGCTACACGCAGTGTCCCGACGTCTGCCCAACGACGATGGCCGAACTCGCGCAGGTGAAGAAGTCGCTCGGCGCCGACGGCGACAGGCTGCAGGGCGTGTTCGTCACGATCGACCCGGAGCGCGACACGCCAGAGATCCTCAAGTCGTACATGGCAAGCTTCGATCCGAGCTTCGTCGCGCTGCGCGGCACGGTCGAGCAGACGCAGGCCGCAGCGAAGGAGTTCAAGGTGTTCTTCGCCAAGGTGCCGGGCAAGGCCGAGGGCAGCTACACGGTGGACCACACCGCGGGTGCGTTCATTCTCGACGGCAAGGGCAATGCGCGTCTGTTCGAGCGCTATGGCGGCGGCGCCGAGGCGCTGTTGTCGGACATCAAGGCCTTGATGTCCGCGGGCTGACCAGCCAACGCAAAACGGCGCCGCAGGGCAAGCTGGCAATTCAAGGCTCAGATGAGCCGCTTCATCGATTCGGCCACAGTGGGCAAGATGCTCTGCACCGATGCTCACTTGGATTACTTGTCGAATTCAGCCAAGGAGATGTTTTCAACCATGCGCGCAGAGCTGCCCAGCTCGCTGCGGGTCCAGGACGAAGCCAAGGCCGCGCAAGCCGCAAACGCAAGCCGCAAACAAACACCAGGCCTATCGATGTGCGCCTGCCCGGCATGCGCGATATGGGCTGAAGATGCGTTTGGAATCGCCGCGGGATCTATGGCTGCGCATGAATTCTTCCGCGCATCCGTTTCCGCCAAATGCGTCAGCCCCATGGGCATGGCCGTCCATGGGGCTTAGATTTCAACAAATTGAAGCGAACGGCTTGCCCGCGGGTCCGTTTTGATGTTTACGCCTACTCGCCTACGCGGTTTCGGCGAGCGCCTTGCGCATCTTCTTCATTGCCGCCACTTCGATCTGGCGAATGCGCTCGGCGCTGACGCCGTACTCGTTGGCCAGCTCATGTAGCGTCATGCCGCCCGAACTGTCGTCGTTGACCTTGAGCCAGCGCTCTTCGACGATGCGCCGACTGCGTGCGTCGAGCGCGTCAAGTGCCAGCGAGATGCCGTCACCGGCGAGCCAGTCGCGGTCGCGGGCCTCGAGCACGCGCGTCGGCTCGCTTGCCTCGTCGGCCAGATAGGCGATCGGCGCGAAGCTCTCTTCGCTGTCGTCGTTGAGCGGCTCGAGTGCGACGTCCCCGCCCGAGAGCCGGGTTTCCATCTCGAGCACTTCCTCGCGCTTGACGTTGAGCGTCTTGGCCAGCGTATCGACCTCGCCTTGCGTCAGTGTGTTGCGGTGCGTGTCGATGTCTTCGGCGTCGTCCTTCAGGCTCTGCTTCATCGAGCGCAGGTTGAAGAACAGCTTGCGCTGCGCCTTGGTCGTAGCGACCTTGACCATGCGCCAGTTCTTCAGGATGTACTCGTGGATCTCGGCCTTGATCCAGTGCATCGCGTAGCTCACCAGGCGCACGCCCTGGTCTGGGTCGAAGCGCTTCACGGCCTTCATCAGGCCGATGTTGCCTTCCTGGATCAAGTCACCATGGGGCAGGCCGTAGCCGAGGTACTTACGCGAAATCGAGACGACCAGGCGCAAGTGCGAGAGCACGAGCTTTCCGGCGGCGTCGAGGTCGCCGGTGGCGCGCAGCCGAGTCGCGAAGGCCACTTCTTCCTCGTGCGTCAGCAAGGGCACGCGATTGGCCGCCGAGATGTAGGCGTCGAGGTTGCCGAGCGACGGCACCAGGGCCCAAGGGTCACGGACGGTCAGGGCAGCAGCAGCAGATGGTTTTATGGAGAGTTCAGACACGCCGAGCTCCTTTCAGTTGCGCAAATCTTAGCACTCGTCGGGTTCGAGTGCTGATCGCCTGTAGCTATCGGGGAGATTGTCGCGTGGCAGGGATCACGGCGAGGGAATCCACCCACGCGCTCGCACAGCCGTGGCAGCCATCGGTCGAGCGGCCACACCGGCCGAGGTCAAGGCCTGGGACATCGACGTGCGCGCCCACTTCAAGGGCCTGCCGCCGGGCGCAGGACCGGTCGCGCAAGGGCAGGACGTGT
Organism: Rhizobacter sp.; assembly: GCA_025360945.1. Classification (GTDB taxonomy): domain Bacteria; phylum Pseudomonadota; class Gammaproteobacteria; order Burkholderiales; family Burkholderiaceae_C; genus LMDS01. Next base: position 7,351 of record JANYBE010000549.1, read on the forward strand.
GGGAGGCGAGGTGCGCGTCGTGCCATGGCGTGTTCGGCGAATCGAACGAGGTGTTCACGCAGCTGATCGGCGGCATGACGAAGGACGATATCGCGGCTGGCCGCGTCGCCTCGCTCACCGCGACCGGCGTGCCGCACCGCACGACGCTCATGAAGCTCTCGAAGGTCTCGACGCTGTGGGACTACATCCATCGGGCGATGCCGTGGGACGCGCCAAAGTCGCTGACCGTGAACGAGGTCTAGGCGACCACCGCCTATTTGCTATCGCTCGCCGACGTGGTGCCGCCCGACTTCACGCTCACGGACCGCAACGAGCGCCTGCCAAACCGCAATGGCAAGGTTTTCGATCGCGATCTGCGGGATGTGAATGGCCGGGGCGATGTGAAGAACGTTGCGTGCATGACGAACTGTCCGGTCGCCGTCGAGATCACCTCGTCGTTCCCGGCCAACCAGTGGGGCAGCAACGGCAATCTTGAGGATCAGAATCGCCTGGTCGGCCCGGTGCGCGGCATGCCGCGGGCAATCCTGAAACGCCGCTCGCCGCTGCGAGCGACGATGTCAGCGAGCGGTTGAAGCGCAACGCGTGTACCGCTTGCCACGCGGCGACGCACAAGATCGTCGGGCCCGCATTCCAGGAGATCGCGCGCAAGCACGCCGAGCGCAAGGACCTCGTAGAGTACCTTGCCGCCCGCATCCGCAGCGGAGGGCAGGGCGTGTGGGGTGCGATCGCCATGCCCTCGCAGACACTGACTGAAGACGATGCGCGTAGCATCGCGCGCTGGATTGCCAGCGGAGCGAAATGAGTCTTCACCGACGCGAGTTCCTGCAACTGCTGGCGTACGCGTCGGCGGCCGGTCTGGTGCTGGACCGGCGTGACGTACTCGCTGCCGAGCCGGGGGCCGCGCAGCGCCTGTACGAGGTGGCGCCGTTTGGCAACGTGAGCCTGCTGCACTTCACCGATTGCCACGCGCAACTGCTGCCGGTGTATTTTCGCGAGCCCGGTGTCAACCTCGGTGTCGGCAACGCGAGCGGCAAACCGCCGCACCTGGTCGGCGAGCACCTGCTGAAGGCCTTCGGCATTGCAGCTCACAGCGCCCAGGCGCATGCCTTCACCCACCTCGACTTCGCTCAGGCGGCGCGCACCTACGGCCGCGTCGGCGGTTTCGCGCATCTCGCGACGCTGATCAGGCAGCTGCGGGTCGCGCGCCCGAACTCGCTGCTGCTCGACGGTGGCGACACCTGGCAGGGTTCGGCAACGGCCTTGTGGACGCAGGGCCAGGACATGGTCGACGCCTGCAAGCTGCTCGGTGTCGACATCATGTCGTCGCACTGGGAACACACACTGGGCGCGATGCGGGTCAAGCAGCTCGTTGACAATGATCTGAAGGGCCGCATCGAGTTCGTCGCGCAGAACATCCAGACCGCCGACTTCGGCGATCCCGTGTTCGCGCCATATGTGATGCGCACGCTGGGCGGCGTGCCGGTTGCGGTGATCGGGCAGGCCTTCCCGTACACGCCGGTCGCGAACCCGCGCTACCTGGTGCCCGACTGGACCTTCGGCATCCAGGAAGAGCGCCTGCAACAGCTCGTGCTCGAGACACGCGCCAAGGGCGCCCAGCTCGTCGTGCTGCTGTCGCACAACGGCATGGACGTCGATCTGAAGCTTGGCAGCCGCGTCGCTGGCATCGACGCGATTCTCGGTGGCCACACGCACGACGGCGTGCCCGCTCCGACCATCGTGAAGAACGCGTCGGGCCAGACGCTGGTGACCAATGCCGGTTCGAACGGCAAGTTCCTCGGCGTGCTCGATGTCGACGTGCAGGGCGGTCGGATGCGCGACTTTCGCTACCGCTTGCTGCCGGTGTTCGCCAACCTGCTGCCGGCCGATGCCGCGATGCAGGCCTATATCGACAAGGTGCGCGCGCCGTTCAAGGCCAGGCTCGACGAGCCGCTCGCCGTCAGCGAAGGCCTGCTCTACCGCCGCGGCAATTTCAACGGCCCCTGGGACCAACTGATCATCGACGCGATGATGCGCGTCTTGGGTGCGGAAATCGCGTTCTCGCCCGGCTT
>JANYBE010000550.1 GCA_025360945.1 Rhizobacter sp.
GCGCAGGACCATTTCAAGGACAAGGGCGTGCGCGCGATCGCCTACCAGAGCGACATGCGCGCCTTTGCGCCTGACGCGCAACTCGCTGCCATTACGCAGCACTGGGGCGGCTATTACACGCAGGTCGCGCGCGCGGTGATCGCCGGCACGTGGAAGGCGCAACCGGTATGGGGTGGCATGAAGGACGGGCTGGTGCAGCTCAGCGCCATTGGCGCCGATGTGCCCGCCCCGGTGCAGGCGCTGATCGCGGCGCGACGCAAGGCGATCATCGAAGGCCGCTTCAAGCCGTTTGCCGCACCGCTGATCGACAACGAAGACCGTGTCCGCCTCGCGGCGGGCAGCCTGGACGACGCGTCCATCGCTACGATGAACTGGTTCGTGCGCGGCGTTCAGGGATCGGTGCCCAAGTCGTGAGCACGTCGGGGCTCACTTCCGTCGGCTGCCATGCGCCGGGTGCGATGAAGCCCTTGTTCAGCAGCGCCGAGAGGCGATGCACGCGCCATTCCTTGTCGATGAACAGGTAATCGCTTGCCAAACCTTCGTCCTGAAAGCCCAGGCGCTTGAGCACCTCGGCGCTGCGCCAGTTCTCGGGCCGGTAGGCGGCCTGGATGCGGTGCAGGTTGACACGCACCGAGAACATTTCGGCGATCGCGCAACGCAGTGCCTCCGTCATCAGCGCCTGGCCCTCGAAGGCCTGGTCGAGCGCGTAGCCCAGAGTGCAGCTCTGGAATGCACCGCGCATAAGGTTCGAGAAGTGAATGCTGCCGATCACGCGCGTCGCATCGCCGATCGGTTGCACCAGGTAGCGGTAGCCGGTGCCGGCCTCGAACGCGGCGGCGGCTTCGTGCAGGCGCTGGGCCTGCGTCGCCTCGGTGTAGAAATCGGCGCTGCTGGGCGGATCCCAGGGCGCGAGGTGGGCACGGTTGCGTTCGTGAAACGCGGCGAGCGCGGCGCCGAAGTGCGCATCGGCCGCCACCAGCCGCAGCCGGGCCGTGAGCAGCAACGGCACCGCGCGGGTGATCGGAACAACATCCATGGCGCCATTACAGCACCCCCAACGCGTGGGGGTATTTCATCCCAGCGGCGCAGTCGTGTAAGTTTCGGCAATGAACACGACTGTTTCGCGTCCTCCCTCGCTGTGGCACCTGGCCTGGCGCCAGACGTTGCGCGACTTCCGCGCCGGCGAGTTGCGCCTGCTGGTCGTCGCGGTGATGCTCGCGGTCGCCGCGCTCAGCGCGGTCGGCTTCTTCGCCGACCGGATTGACGGGGGCCTCGCCCGCGACGCGCGCCAGTTGCTCGGCGGCGACGCGATTGTCTCGTCGGACCAGCCGACACCGGTCGCGTTTGCCGACCAGGCGCGCGCGCTCGGCCTGGTGACCGCGACGACCGCGGCCTTTCCGAGCATGGGTCGCGCGCCGGACGAGCAGGGCGGCGCCTCGCGCCTCGTCACGGTGAAGGCGGTCAGCGACGCCTACCCGTTGCGCGGCAAGGTCACGCTGGGCGACGCGTCGACGACGGGCGCCGGCGCGCCGGCAGCCGGCAGTGTCTGGGTCGATCCGGCCCTGCTCGATTCGTTGAAGCTGAAGGTCGGCGACTCGCTGCTGCTTGGCGAAGCGACGCTGCGAATCGCCGCCACCATCGTCAACGAGCCCGATCGCGGCGCCGGCTTCATGGCCTTCGCGCCGCGTGTGATGCTGAACCAGGCTGATCTGCCGGCGACCAATCTTGTGCAGCCGGCAAGCCGCGTGACGTATCGGCTCGCGGTCGCGGCCGCACGTGGTGGCGACGCACCGGTGCAGCAGTTCGTCGCCTGGGCCGAGGCGCAGATCAAGAGCGCCAACCTGCGCGGGCTGCGCGTCGAGTCGCTCGCAACCGGCCGCCCCGAGATGCGCCAGACGCTGGACCGCGCGTCGAAGTTTCTGAACCTGGTCGCGCTGCTCGCGGCCTTGCTCGCGGCCGTCGCGGTCGGCATCGCGTCGCGCGAGTTCGCGAGCCGGCACATCGACGATTGCGCGATGCTGCGCGTGCTCGGTCTGGCGCAGCGCACGATCGCCTTGCAGTACCTGGCCGAGTTCATGGCGGTCGGGCTGATCGCGAGCGTGGCCGGCGTGCTGCTCGGCTTCGCGGTTCACTACGTGTTCGTGCTGCTGCTCGCCGGCATCGTCGAGTCGGCGCTGCCGGCTGCGAGCCTGTGGCCCGCGCTGTTCGGCGTCGGCGTCGGCTTCACGCTGTTGATGGGCTTCGGCCTGCCGCCGGTGTTGCAGCTCGCGCAGGTGCCGCCCCTGCGCGTGATCCGGCGCGATGTGGGCGCGCTCAAGCCCGCATCGATCGCGGTACTTGCGGCTGGCGCGATCGGCTTCGCGGCGCTGCTGCTGGCGGTCTCCAGCGACCTGAAGTTGGGTCTGATCGCGGTCGGCGGCTTCGCGGTCGCGATCGCGGTGTTCGCGCTGCTGTCATGGCTCGCGGTGATGCTGCTGCGCCGTGTCGTGCCCGAGTCGCGTGCACCGCGCTGGCTCGTGCTGGCGACGCGCCAGATCGCCGCGCGCCCGGCGTTCGCGGTGCTGCAGGTCTCGGCCCTGAGCGTCGGCCTGCTCGCGCTCGTGCTGCTGGTGCTGCTGCGCACCGACCTGATCGACAGCTGGCGCGCGGCCACGCCCAAGAGCGCGCCCAACCGCTTCGTCATCAATGTGCAGCCGGAGCAGGCCGAGGCGTTCCGTCAGCGGCTGGATGCGGCGGGCGTGAAGGGCTACGACTGGTTTCCGATGATTCGCGGCCGGCTCGTCGCGATCAACGGCAAGCCGGTAAAGCTCGACGACTACCCGCAAGAGCGTGCCAAGCGACTGCTCGACCGCGAGTTCAACCTCAGCCACGACGCCGCACTGCCGGCGCACAACACCTTGAGCGGCGGGCGCTGGACGCCCAACGAAAAGGACGCAGTCAGTGTTGAGGAAGGCCTTGCACAAACGCTGGGCCTGAAGCTGGGCGATGCCTTGCAGTTCGATGTCGGCGGTGCGATGGCCAGCGGCCGCATCACCAGCCTGCGCAAGGTCGACTGGAGTTCGATGCGCGTCAACTTCTTCGTGCTGTTCCCGAGCGCTACGCTGGCCGACGTGCCGGCGAGTTTCATCGCCGCCTACCGCGCACCCGAGGTCGGTGCCGCGGCTTTCGACAACGCGCTGGCACGCGAGTTTCCGAACATTACCAATGTCGATGTGTCGGCGTCGATTGCGCAGATCCAGAAGGTGCTCGACCAGGTCGTGCGCGCGGTCGAGTTCCTGTTCGGCTTCACGCTCGCCGCGGGTCTGGTGGTGCTGTTCGCGGCTGTGACCGCAACGCGCGAAGCGCGCTCGCGCGAGTTCGCGGTGATGCGCGCGCTCGGCGCCAGTGGCAAGCTGCTCGGGCAGGTGCAGCGAGCGGAGCTGCTCGGCGTCGGTGCGCTGGCCGGCGTGCTGGCGTCGCTCGCGGCAATGGCGGTCGGTTGGGCGCTCGCGCGTTACGTATTCGAGTTCAGCTGGAACCCCTCGCCTTGGGTGCCGCTCGCTGGCGGCGCCGCGGGCGCGTTGCTCGCGCTGGCGGCCGGGTGGTGGGGCTTGCGCGAGGTGTTGCGGCGCCCGGTCGTGCAGACGCTACGTGAGGCCGCCGAGGGCTAAAGCCTCGTGGCTCGACTCAGGTGGAGCGAGCGTCCGCTGCGTCCAGCCTGAAGGTGGCGATCAGCTGCGCGAGGCGGGCCGTCTGCTCCTTCAGGCTTTCGGCCGCGGCAGCCGATTGCTCGACGAGCGCGGAGTTCTGCTGCGTCATCTGATCGAGTTCGCCCATCGCCACGCTGACCTGGCCGATGCCGCTGCTCTGGCCGGCGGTCGCGGCCGTGATCTCGCCGATGATGTGCGAGACGCGCTGCACCGACGCGACGATCTCGGTCATCGTCGAGCCTGCGTTGGCGACCAGGCGCGAGCCGCCCTCGACGCGCTCCATCGAGGCGCCGATCAGGCCCTTGATCTCCTTGGCCGCCGCAGCGCTGCGTTGGGCCAGCGAGCGCACCTCGGCGGCCACCACGGCGAAGCCACGGCCCTGCTCGCCGGCGCGCGCCGCTTCGACGGCCGCATTCAGCGCGAGAATATTGGTCTGGAACGCGATGCCGTCGATCACGCTGATAATGTCGCCGATTTTCTTCGACGATGCGTTGATCTGATCCATCGTGCTCACCACCTCGCCCACGACCGCACCGCCGCGGCGCGCGGTCTCGCTCGCCGCGGCGGCGAGCTGGTTTGCCTGGCTGGCTGACTCGGCCGATTGCCGCACCGTGCCGGTGAGCTGCGTCATCGACGAGGCCGTGTGCTGCAGGTTCGACGCGGTCTGCTCGGTGCGCGTGCTCAGGTCGAGGTTGCCGGTGGCGATCTCGGCACTCGCAGTGTTGATCGAGTCGACCGAGCGGCGCACGCTCGACAGCGTCTGGTTGAACTGCCCGCGCAAGGCCTCGACTTCGCGGATCAAGTGACCGACCTCGTCGTTGCGGGTGCTGTGAAAGGCTTGCGTGAGGTCGCCGCGCGACACCAGCGTCACGGCCGTGCCGAGCTGCTTCAGCGGCATCGCGACCCAGCGCCGCATCATCCAGAACAGGCCGAAACCGAGCGCAACGGTCGCGCCGCCCAGCATCAGCCAGAACGGCAGCAGGCTGGCCCAGTGCGAGCGCATCGCTTCGCGATCGGAGACCTCGCCCACGATCCACCAGCCGGTGTTCTTGTTCTTGCGCACCACGGCCCAGGTGTCGTCGGCCGTGCTCAGCAGTGGCTTTGCGTGCTGGACCGGGCCGTCGTCGGCGCTGCCGAGCTGGGCCAGCAGCGCTTCGCTGCCGGGGTAGGCGTCGACAACCTTCTTGCCCTTCGCGCTCGGATGGATCACGAACACTGCGTCGGCCGGCGAGGCCTTTGGGTCGATCACATAGACGCCACCGCTGTCGAAGAACTTGCTCTGCGAAGCGAGTGTCTCGAGCGAGCTCTGGAACGCGCTCAGATCGAAGCCGATGAAGAGCGCGCCGACGACCTTGCCAGCCGCATCGTGGATCGGCTCGTAGCGCGTCATGTAGGGTTTGCCGAACAGCGTGGCGCGGCCCACGTAGGGCTTGTCCTGCATCAGACCGGCGAAGGCCGGGTGCGCCTTGCCCAGCAGCGTGCCCAGCGCGCGCTCGCCGTTCTCCTTCTTCAGCGAGGTCGTCAGGCGCACGAAGTCGTCGCCCTTGCGCGAGAACACCGTGGCCACGCCGCCGGTGAACTGGTTGAACTTGTCGACCGCGGTGAAGTTGTCCTTCAGCGAGCTGCCGAAGTTCTGCAGGTCGCCGGTCGCGTTGTCGTGGACGAAGCTGCTGTCGAAGTCCTGCTTGAAGACCGTGAAAAGGCGCCCCACCGTGACGCGCGACGTCATGTCGAAGGCCTCGGCAGAGTCCGCCAGCGACTGCGTCTTGTCGCCGGCCCAGGTGACGATCTGCTGGCGCGCCCGCTCGGTCACGAGCACGCTCATCAGCGCACAGATTCCGAGCAGCACGACCGCCAGGCCGGTGCTGCCGACGATCGAGATCTTCGTTGCGAGCGAACCGCGCAGGAGCCCCTTGTTCATGACGTACTCCAGTGCGTGAGCGGTTTAGTAGGCTCGATCGAGCCGAAGCTCAGAACGATTGCCCCAGTAATCGGTGCCGGCCTTGGCGGGTTCGGCAGCGACGGGGGCCGCGGGCGGCGCCTTGAAGACCGCACGCACGACGTTCTTCGCGCGGTTGAGGCGTTGTCGCCCGGGGCGGCCGACGTTCTCTGTCAGTGCAGGGTGTTGATCAGGCCCATCTCTTCACTGGCCATCAGACCTTCGATGTCCATCAGGATCAGCATGCGGTCGGCGACGCTGCCGATGCCGGTAATGAAGCTGGTATCGATGGCCGAGCTCATTTCGGGTGCCGGCTTGATCGTGTCCTTGTCGAGCGCCAGCACGTCGGAGACCGAGTCGACGACAGCGCCGACAACGCGGCCCTTGACGTTGAGCACGATCACGACCGTGAAGCTGTTGTATTCGGCGCTCTCGCAAGACAGCTTCAGACGCAGGTCGACGATCGGCACGATCACGCCACGCAGGTTGACGACGCCCTTGATAAACGGCGGCGCGTTGGCGATGCGGGTCGGCGATTCGTAGGAGCGGATCTCCTGGACCTTCAGGATGTCGATGCCGTATTCCTCGGCACCGAGTCGAAAGGTCAGGAACTCGCCGCCCATTGCTGTGGCGCTGCGCAGGGCCTCGTGCTGGGCGATCTGTTTGGCGTCGGTGATCATGTCCATGGTGCGTCTCTTTCGGTGCGTGCGTTGGTTGTCTGAGTGAAGTGGCGTGAGTCGTGCTTCGGTGACGGAGCCTGTGGATGCTCTATCGACGTGCAGCGGCAAAGCTGAAGCTGCGTTTGTGTGACGGGGTCAGAACGTTTCCCAGGCGTCGCCGTGGGCGGGTGCCGCAACGGCTGCCGCCCTGGGTGCGGGTTTGATCCCAGGCTTGAGTGCAGGCTTGAGCAGGGGCTTGAGCACGGGCTTGAGCACGGGCTTGCGTGCCGGCGCAGATGCCGGCTGCGGCCGACGGGCGGCCACAGGGGCTGGGTCGGGCGAGTGCAGGTCCATCGAGTGGTCGAGCTGGAAGGTCGCGACCACGCCGGAGAGCTTGGCGGCTTGCTCCTTCAGGCTTTCGGCCGCAGCGGCCGATTGCTCAACCAGCGCGGCGTTCTGCTG
>JANYBE010000592.1 GCA_025360945.1 Rhizobacter sp.
GATGTCTATGCCGGACAACGGTTAGAGCCAGCCGTCATGCGCTGTTGCCGAAGTGAAGCCCAGTTCCTGGAGTCGCCATGAAAACGAGTGTGATTGAAGTGCGCGACATGCTGTCGGTACTGAGCGTGGACGGGGTCGAGAAACGGATCGGCGAAGTGCCGGGTGTCGAGAGCGTCACCGTCAACTTTGCTGCCAAGAGTGCCACGGTGCGCTACGACGAGACCCGACTCGAAGTGGCCGACATCAAGTCGGATGTACGGCAACGCGGACATCAACCGGCCACGGAGCCGCCGGCCGAACAGGCTGGCCAGGAAAAGCCCGCGAGCATTGGTGCTGGGGAGCCAGCGCCGCAAGTTCTGCCAGAGGTGGCTCCGCCACCGGCGGCGGAAGTGCCGAAAGCCGACCCGGTCGCCGCACCCGAATCTTCTCCAGGCATCTCCGCCGAGGCGCCTCCGCCGACACCCCCCGCAGCCAGCGGTGCTGAGGACTCGACCGAGCCGGGTGCGGTCGAGAAGCTGACCACGTGGGTGCACGATACCTTTGCCGGCGATGACAAGAAGGGTCCGACGGCATCTGACGCACCGCCAGCCAGCGGCGCGGCCAACGCGCCGAAAGCGGCGGCCGCAACTGCAGTCCCTGCACCGTCGGCTCCCGCGGGCGGTGGACACGAGGGTCACCAGGGCCACATGAAGCCGGGCGACCAGCCCGCCATGTCGGCAGACATGGCCCATGAGATGGGGCACGACGGCATGGACTTGCCGGCGATGGTGCGCGACATGCGCAACCGCTTCTGGATCTGCCTCGTCTTCACGGTGCCGATCTTCATCTATGCCCCGATGGGCGGCATGTTCAAGCCACCGGCACCGCCGTTCGGGCTGGATCTCAATCTCTGGCTGCTGTTCTTTTCGAGCGCCGCCGTGCTGTACCCGAGCTGGCCTTTCTTCGTCTCCGCATGGCGCGCCCTCAAGAAGGGCACGCTTGGCATGGCGGCGCTGATCGTGTTGAGCGTCGGGACCGGGTATCTCTTCAGCGTCGCATCCACGTTCTTCTTTAAGGAAGGTGGGCAGTTCTTCGAAGCAGTGTCCGTGCTGCTCGTCTTCATCCTGCTCGGCCATTGGCTGGAGATGCGCGCCCGCGCCGGTGCCTCGTCGGCCATCAAGGCCCTAATGAACCTGACGCCAGCCAAGGCCAACGTCATTCGCAATGGCGCGGAAGTCGAAGTGCCAACCGCCGAGGTGCTGGCCGGTGAGATCGTCGTGATCCGGCCCGGCAACAAGATTCCGGTGGACGGCACTGTGGAGACCGGTGAGTCGCTGGTCGATGAGTCCATGCTGACCGGAGAGTCGATGCCGGTCCCGAAGGGGCCTGGCGCCACAGTGGTCGGCGCGACCATGAACAAGAGCGGCAGCTTTCGCTACAAGGCGACCAAGGTCGGTGCCGACTCTGCACTGGCCCAGATCGTGAAGCTGGTGCAGCAGGCACAGAACTCGAAGGCCCCGGCGCAACTGCTGGCGGACAAGGCCGCGCAGTGGCTGGTGATCGCCGCCATCGCCATCGGCCTGACGACCTTCGCGGTGTGGTTCTTCTGGATCGGTCAGCCGCTGCTGTTCGCGGTCACTATGACCATCACGGTCTTCGTGATCGCTTGCCCGGACGCACTGGGCTTGGCCACCCCGATGGCCGTGATGGTGAGCACGGGGCTCGGTGCCGCAAACGGCATCCTGTTCAAGAACGCATCGGCACTGGAAGACGCCACCAAGCTCGATGTCATCGTGTTCGACAAGACGGGCACGCTGACAGTTGGCCAGCCCGAGGTGGTGGAGATCGTCACGGCGGAAGGTGTCTCCGAAGACGTGCTGCTGACCGCCGCCGCTGCCGTCGAGCAGGGTTCCGCCCATCCGCTGGCCCAGGCTATCGTGCGGCGCGCGGCGAAGCTCAGCATCGTGGCGCCGACAGGCTTCGAGAGCCTCGACGGCATGGGCGCGCGCGCGGAGACCGCCGGGGGAACGGTGTTCCTTGGCAACCGCCTGCTGATGGACACGCAGAAGCTCGCGCTCGGCAGTCTGGAGGCCGCGGCGACACGCCTGCAAGGCGATGGCCGTACCGTCGTTCACGTGGCCCAGGCCGGCCGCGTCATCGGGCTCGTAGCGATTGCGGACGCGATCAGGCCCACGGCCAAGGCGGCGGTGGCAAAGCTGCGCGAACAGAAGATCGAAGTGGTGATGCTGACTGGCGACAACGCCGCCACGGCCAAGCGCATCGCTGCGGACATCGGCATCGAGACCGTGCTGGCCGATGTGCTGCCGGCCCAGAAAGCCGCGAAGGTGAAAGAACTTCAGGCCACCGGCAAGAGGGTCGGGATGGTGGGCGATGGCGTCAACGACGCACCTGCGCTGGTCCAGGCCAACGTGGGCTTCGCCATCGGCGCCGGCACCGATGTCGCGATGGACAGTGCCGACGTGGTGCTGATGAAGAGCGACCC
>JANYBE010000603.1 GCA_025360945.1 Rhizobacter sp.
CAGCCGGCGCGCTGCCCGGCGTGACCGGCGGCACCGGCGGCACAGCCCGGTTGATCGACGGCGTCCAGTCCTTCGGTGGACGTGGTGGCTTGTCGTTCATGATGTCGTCGATCTGCTCGGTATCGATGGTTTCCCATTCGAGCAGCGCATTCGCCATCGCGTGCATCTTGTCCTTGTTCTCTTCGATGTGCTTGCGCGCGACCGCGTACTGCTCGTCGAGGATGCAACGGATCTCGTGATCGACCGCCTGCATGGTGCGCTCGCTCATCAGGGTGGTCTTCGTCACCGAGCGGCCGAGGAAAACCTCGCCCTCGTTCTCGGCATAGACCATCGTTCCCAGGGCATCGGTCATGCCGTAGCGCGTCACCATATCGCGCGCGATGTGCGTCGCGCGTTCGAAGTCGTTGCTCGCGCCGGTCGTCATCTCGCCCATAAAGATCTCTTCGGCGATGCGGCCACCGAACAAGATCGCGATCGTGCTCTGCATGCGGATCTTGTCGGTGCTGTAGCGGTCGCCCTCAGGCAATTGCATCGTCACGCCCAGCGCACGGCCGCGCGGTATCACCGTGACCTTGTGGACCGGGTCGGCCTTGGGCACCAGACGCGCCACCAGCGCATGGCCGGACTCGTGGTACGCGGTGTTGCGGCGCTCTTCCTCGGCCATGACCATGGACTTGCGCTCCGGCCCCATCATGATCTTGTCCTTGGCCTTCTCGAAGTCGGCCATTTCGACGACGCGGCCGTTGCGACGCGCGGCGAACAGGGCCGACTCGTTGACCAGATTGGCCAGATCGGCACCCGAAAAGCCCGGCGTGCCGCGCGCCAGGATGTCGGCGCGGATGTCCTGCCCGACCGGCACCTTGCGCATGTGAACGTTCAGGATTGCCTCGCGGCCGCGCACATCGGGCAGCGTCACATAGACCTGCCGATCAAAACGGCCCGGTCGCAGCAGCGCCGGGTCGAGAATGTCGGGACGATTCGTCGCGGCCATCACGATGACGCCGAGGTTGGTCTCGAAACCGTCCATCTCGACCAACATCTGGTTTAGCGTTTGCTCGCGCTCGTCGTTGCCACCACCCAGGCCTGCACCGCGATGCCGACCGACCGCGTCGATTTCGTCGACGAAGATGATGCAGGGCGCGCTCTTCTTGGCCTGCTCAAACATGTCGCGCACGCGGGCGGCGCCGACGCCAACGAACATCTCAACGAAATCGGAGCCCGAGATCGAGAAGAACGGCACCTTGGCCTCGCCGGCGATGGCCTTCGCAAGCAGCGTCTTGCCGGTGCCCGGAGGCCCGACCAGCAGCACGCCCCGCGGGATGCGCCCGCCGAGCTTTTGGAACTTCTGCGGGTCTTTCAGGAAGTCGACCAGCTCCTTGACCTCTTCCTTGGCTTCGTCGCAACCGGCGACATCGGCGAAGGTGGTCGTGTTGTTGGCCTCGTCCAGCATGCGCGCCTTGCTCTTGCCGAAGCTGAACGCGCCGCCCTTGCCGCCACCCTGCATTTGGCGCATGAAGTAGATCCAGACGCCGATCAGCAGCAGGATCGGGCCCCACGACGCCAGCATGCTCAGCAGGAACGAGGGTTCCTCGCGCGGCTTGACGTCGAACTTGACGTTGTTGTTGATCAGATCGCCGACCAGGCCACGATCGAGGTAGGTTGCAGTGGTGCGCAGTTCCTTGTCGTCGGTTGTCTTGGCGTGGATCTCGGTGCTGCCGCTGGCACTCTCCTGGAGCTGCACGCTCTTGATGTGCTTGGCGCGCACTTCATCGAGGAACTCGGAGTAACCCATCATTCCCGACTGCGTCGTGGTGCGGTCGAACTGCTTGAAGACGGTGAACAGCACCAGCGCGATCACCATCCAGACAGCAACTTTAGAGAACCATTGATTGTTCACCGCATCTCCATTTTCGGGCCATGACCGCAGACTGCGGCCATGTGCAAGGCACCCGGCTCTTGACCATGTGCGGCCGATTTTAGTTCAGTCAAGGTTCCAACACCGATTTCAACGGTATTCACCGGTTACGCGGGGATATCGGCTCCGTACGCGCGGGCTTGAGCCGGCGTCTTCAGCCCGATGCCGACCAAAAAGGTCTCCGAGGACTTGTCACGCGAGGCTTTGGGCTTGATCGGCTTTACGACGCGAAACGTGGTCTTGAACAGTTTCACGAGCTGGCTGTAGCCGCTGCCGTGGAACACCTTGCAGACCAGCGCCCCCTGCGGCGTCAGATGGGCTTGCGCGAACTCGACCGCCAGTTCGACCAGGTGGGTGATCCGCGCCGAATCGGCGCTTTCGATGCCCGAGAGGTTGGGCGCCATGTCGGAGACGACCACATCCACCGGGCGGTCGGCGATGACGGCCTCGAGTTCGCCCAGCACCGATTCCTCGCGCAGGTCGCCCTGCAGAAAGAACACACCTTCGATCGGCTCCATCGGCAGCACGTCCAGGGCGATGATCGTGCCGTTCAATGCGCCCGCGGCAGCGCCGCCGACGCCGACCTCCTTGGGTGCGAAGCGGCGGCGTACGTATTGGCTCCACGCCCCGGGCACCGAACCCAGATCCACGACGATCTGCCCCGGTTTGATGAGGTGCAGCTCCTCGTCGATCTCCTTCAGCTTGTAGGCCGCACGCGCGCGATAACCCTCGCGCTGCGCCAGCTTTACGTAGGTGTCGTTCAGGTGGTCATGCAGCCACGCCTTGTTGACTTTCTTGCTTTTGGTTTGGGTTTTCATGACACGGGGATAATACGGGGATGACTGCGATTCAATTGACTCCTGCCCAGCGCAAGGAAAAGCGTTCCGAAGCCCATCACCTCGATCCGGTGGTGATGATCGGCGCAGACGGCCTCACGCCGGCCGTTCAGAAGGAAGTGGACGCGGCGCTGAGTGCCCACGGCCTGATCAAGGTGCGTGTGTTCGCCGATGAACGCGCTGCGCGTGAGGCGATCTTCACGACGCTGAGCGATGCGCTCAGCGCCGCACCGATCCAGCACATCGGAAAGCTGCTCGTGTTCTGGCGCCCGATGCCGCCCAAGGAAAAGGTCGAACGCGAAGGCCGCGGCGCCGGCCCGAAGGTCGTGAAGATCTTGAAGTTCTCCAAGAGCGGCAACCACCGCGCCCAGGTCAAGAAGGTCACGGTGGTCGGCAACATGCGCATCGCGGCCGGCGGCGAGCTCAAGCGTGCGACCAAGCGCCGCACCAGCGTCAAGAAGTCTTCGCAGCAGAACTGAGCCGCCACGTCAGGACCAGCACCAGCAGGCCCTTCAGCACGAACAGCCCTGCTGAGACTATGTGCAGCGTCATGAACGACAGCGTTCCCTGGCCTGCGCGCGCTGCGGCCATCATCGGCTGCAGCGCGAAGTAGCCGGCCACGGTGCAGAACAGAGTGCCCAGCAGCAGCACGAGGTTGGCGCTGAACACTGAGCACGCACCCGCGCCAGCGACTTGCCGGCTGCGCTGGCGCTCGACCACGAACAGCAAGATCGCCACCCCCAGGCTCAGATAGGCCTCTTGCATGAACACGCGTTCCACCACCCGGCCCGCATCGGCGAGGCCCAGCGTCGCGAAAGCCGACGGCGCGGCAATCGCAGCGATACACAGCAAGACGCCGGCCCACAGGCCGGCAAGCACCCTCGCGATGCGCACAGCAGTCACCATACTCAAAGGTAGCGAACCGCCATGACCTCGTAGTGACGCAGCCCGCCCGGTGCCTGCACCTCGGCCACGTCACCCTCTACCTTGCCGATCAATGCGCGCGCGATCGGCGAACTGATCGAGACCAGGCCCTTCTTCAGATCGGCCTCGTCGTCACCGACGATCTGGTAGGTGACCTTGGCGCCGCTGTCTTCGTCCTCGAGATCGACGGTCGAGCCGAACACGATGCGGCCTTCGGCGTTCAGCGTGCTCGGGTCGATGATCTGCGCGGCGGCGAGCTTGCTTTCGATCTCGAGGATGCGGCCTTCGATGAAGCCCTGCTTGTCCTTGGCGGCCTCGTACTCGGCGTTCTCCGAAAGGTCGCCCTGCGCACGTGCTTCGGAAATGGCCTGGATCACCGCATGACGCTCAACGCCCTTCAGACGGGCGAGTTCTTCCTTGAGCTTTTCGGCACCGCGCACGGTGAGGGGAATCGTGGTCATGATGATCAGAACCTTGCAGCAAAAATGACGACGCCGCCGGGGTCACCCGGCGGCGAAAAGGATGCGACCGATTTTAGTGCAGTTCCCGGTGCAGCTCTTGTAGGGACAGCACGACCAGATCGTCTTCGTGCTTCATCCCTTCGACGGCCGCCTCGCAACCCGCCATGCTCGTGTAGTACGTAATGCGATTGGCGAGCGCCACCTGGCGAATATGGCGCGAGTCGGCGATCGCGGTGCGGGTTTCGTCGACCGTCGTGAACACGAGCTGGATCTCGCCCGCCTTGACCATGTCGACGATGTGCGGCCGGCCATCCTTCACCTTGTTGATGGCCTTC
>JANYBE010000609.1 GCA_025360945.1 Rhizobacter sp.
CGTCGGCACCCTCGGCGTGATCGGGCCGACGCGCATGGCCTACGACCGCATGATCCAGATCGTCGACATCACGTCGCGTCTGGTCAGCAACGCGCTGAGTTCGAAGTAGCGCCGACTGCAAACACCGCTGCCTACAATCACCCGCTGCGGGCCGTTAGCTCAGCTGGTTAGAGCAGAGGACTCATAATCCTTTGGTCGTTGGTTCAAGTCCAACACGGCCTACCAGTTTTAGTGGTGTTTTTACAATAGCGACCACTGACATGTTCAGATCGTCTTCGTGCAGGTGCCAGTCTGGTGCCAGTTTCGAGGCGATTGCGTGGTGCGAAGTGGCGGGTGCATGACCCGCTATCGCTTGCGACGCGCTGCCAAGCGGCTCTGGATGATTGCCAGAATGCGAAGGGTTGTCCATGCACGTGGCTCGAAACGACGCCGACAGGCGTCAGCTGGTCGCACGCCGGCAGGTGTCTCGACCAGGCTTCGGATGCCTGTTTGAACGTGCGCCGCGGCTGTTGCCAACCTTTGCCAGGTCGAACAATCGACCTGGCTGCCCTTCCGGTTCGTCCACTCGCGGTTGCGCAAGATCATCAAGTCGCGCGGGCACTTCCCCAGCGACGATGCGGCGAGCAAATTGATCTGGCTTGTGCTGCGAAACATCACGGCCGACTGGGGCCGCGCAGCGCACAACTGGAAGGAGGCAATGAACCAATTAGCCATCCTCTACGCCGATCGATTCACCCAGAGGGTCGCGTAACATAAAGACCGACTTTCCCACCGCGTCGGCCGGTTCGTCGCAAGCGCCGACCGCCGCTGTGGAAAAGTCTCAGAGCGCGTCGAACACGAAAATTCAGACACTGCCAAGCAAGCACGCCAATTCACTTTGCGGTCTGCGCGGAGCCGGAGGGGTATGTCATTGTCCTGAGGTTCTCAGGGGCCTCGCTGAGCCTAATCGAGCAGGGCCCGGAGCTTGCGCTGGACTCGGATGATTTCCGCCATCTGCATCTCCACCAGGTGGCCAAGTGTTGCATCTGAGTCCGGGGCGCGCGCGGGCCCGCAGGCAATGTGCTTCTCGGTAGCTTCACATGCCTTCGCCAGGCGCAGTGCACCCATCTGAGCGGCTGCACTCTTCATCTTGTGCGAAACCGACAGGATCCGCGGGGCGCCATCTTGCTGTCCCAAGGCCGCCTCGATCGAACTGAGCTCGGGCTCGAGCGAGTCCCGGAACAGTTCGAGGACCTCGCGCACAACACCCTTGGCACCGGTGGGGTCCAGGTCGGCGATGACGGACAGGCTTGTGGCGTCGAATTCGCGGCCGAGGTCGGCCTGGCTCCAGGCGCCGTCCAGGCTGTGCCGCACGGTGGTTGCCGGCACCATGAAGGACGTGGGAATGCTCTTGCCAGCCATGCCGCCATTATCCGACCGATGACTTCGGGCCGATCCGCAGAAAAGGACCCGCTCAAGCGGGTGATATCAGTGGCACGAACGTCCTGATGGACGCCGACAGCCTCGAAAGCAAGGAGGCCGCCGGCGAGCATGCGCGGTACGGCCGCAATGCTCCGCGCCGGCTACTGCATCATGGTCGGCGTACCTGGGCGCTGCCAACGCACGGTGAGCGGCCAGGCTACTGTCAAGCCCAAGGGCGCATCCAGGAAGAGGCGTACGTTCGGCGACGTGACGTTCAGAATGGTCGATGGCGGTGAGGACCGACTTGCGAACATCATCCCGAAGGACCCTGATGGCAACAAGGCGGCAATACAGTAGCCTTTCAGTCGAGGTGCCGCAATGCAGTGCGATCGCTGGAGACCTACCGAAGTCCTTGGAGCCCCGCTGTGAGCGAACGACGCGATCGCCGCCTGCTCTCCGACTCCACCGAGGCCGCGACGGAGAATCGCGACACACTGGGCAACCCGCTGCCCAAGGTTCCTCTGGATCCCGAGAGATCGAGGGCGCGGCGCACCTGGGAGCGCATGCTGTCTCAAGGCCGCAGTCGCGCATCCATGGTGTCGATCAGCAGCCTCCTGCGCCTTCGCAAGCTGAATCTCCCGAGTCCCGTTGCGACCGCGTTCCGCGAGCCCGTGAAGCAGTTCCGCGGCCAGGGGATCGCCATCCAGGCCGCCGGGCTAGCTGCGTGGGCCGGACTCGGGTGGTGGCTCGAGCTCAAGGGTGTCGCCATTGGCACCGGCGTCGCGATTGCGTGCTACTTCGCGGGACGCGCGAAGTCGAGGCCCTGGAGATGCAGCAACTGCAAGACCCCGCTTGCAACCGCGAAGGTCAGGGTGTGTCCGGGATGTCAGGCGCGTCTGGTCGATCGGGAGGCCGACAAGACTATTCCTTGGGGTCCGCGAGACCAAACATGAACGCGATGGTTGAACTGAGTCGGAGGATGGCTTTTTGCTGGTGTCTGGAAAGTTGTCGGGCACACCTTTGCTAAGGGCGCGCAGTCCGCTCAGCCTGCGGCCGCGGCGATCGCGGCGTAGTTTCCTGGGCTCCTGGTAATGGTGTCGTGCACGCTGCAGCCATCAGCGTCGAGCGTGCGCCCGCGGCCTTGGTGCTTTGCTGCGTACAGATTGCCGTCCGCACGCTTGAGCATGGCATCGAGCGTGTCATCGGTGCATGCGCGGGTGGCGATGCCGGCGCTGTAGTTGACAGGGAACCCCAGCACTCGCGCGGATGCGTCGCCGAGATATGCGCGCATGCGTGTATCGACGGCGACGGTGGCTGCAAGGTCGCCGTGGTTCATGAGCGCGCAGAACTCCTCGCCGCCATACCGGCCGACCAGGTCGCCAGCGAACGGCGGCCTGAAGTGCCGCGGCGACAAAGAACAGCGCGCGGTCGCCGGCGTCGTGGCCGCTGGTGTCGCTGATCTGCTTGAAGTGGTCGAGATCGATCACAGCACGGCGACGGGGTGGCCGTAGCGCTCGCCGACCGAGAGCGCGGTGGCAGCATGCGCCATCCAGGCGCGGATGCCGTCTCCAGGGCCGTGCAAGGCACCAAACTCTTGACGGCATCCGGGCCCCGAAGACCCCCAAAGATCACGACGCCAAGTGGGGCAGCGGGCGAAAATCTGAGACAGTAGTCGCTTGGGTCCGGGCGCTGGGCAGTGAACTCCCGCAGGCTACCAAAGTGACTGCTTCTTCGCCTTTTCCATCGCGAAATGGCGCACTGATTCCGCGACCGCCTGGTCAATTGCTTCATTGAAGCGAACCAGGTCAGAGCCGTAGGGATTTGCTGCCACGAGTCGGTCAGCGCGTCGTGCCACAAACTTTCGTGTCCAAGTCGACGTTTCACCGAAAGCGCGCATGAGGCATGGCTTCAATTCTTCAATGCATGCACACCCACGCACGCGCTTGTCATTGCGCGGCAGTCCATCGATCAAACCTTGGCGCAACGGTCCTCAATTCCACTTTCGGGCACCGCCTTGCCGTACAGGTCGATGATCCTGCAACCATGGGGCCTGGGAACAGCCACATCGTCGCCATGTATTCGAAGGACTCTTGGCGGCCGGCCTCGACGGATGGGCCCACCGTTTGCTCGATTCTCGGCTCGGCGTGCGCCTACGCAGTGGATGCGGATCGATTCAAAGCGCGTAGTTGGGCATCCGTGAATACGGGGTCGATGGGCACGCTCAGCGCCGACGGCCGCTCCCTAAGAGATCGCTGCCCTCTTTTCATGGAGCGAGGCACTTTGTTCGTTAGCGCACCGACCGCTCACCCCAAGAGGGCGCATCATCTTGCTGTATCACAAGGGCGCAATCCTCGCGTAGCGCCTGCGTTCCAGCAGCCGTAGATCTAGTCCCCCTGGGCCCTCCAAGGCAGGAATACGTCAGTACGTGACCCACGCTTACGAACGCTCTCGCTATGAATAACGCCAAGTCCCTCCTCCGGCTCGCTCCCGCTCCCAACGAGTTACACGGCTTCAGTAACGGAGACGAGCTCGAGCGGAGCGCTGAAGAATTTCGAGTCCTGTTCGACCTTTGTCCCATCGCGGCATACGTGATCGATGCTGCCGGAGTCATCGTCAAGTTCAATGACCACGCGACACGTCTCTGGGGAAGAGAACCAGTGCTCGGGGATACCGACGAGAAATTCTGCGGGTCGCATCAGATGTATCTCCTTGATGGCACGCCCCTGCCCCACGACGAATGTCCGATGGCCCAAGTGGTGAGCGGTGCTATTGAAATGTCAATCGACGAGCGGGTGGTGGTCGAGCGCCCCGACGGTTCTCGCGTAACAGTGATTGTCAACATACGGCCGCTTCAAGGCGCAGGAGGGCAGGTCGTGGGCGCGATCAACTGCTTCTATGAATTGTCCCACCCGATTTTGACTCCGACATTTGCGAATCCCCATTCGACTGGTTGACTGTGTCTCGCTGTTTAATGTCCGCGTTGAGTTTAGTAGCCTAGGCAGTCCTCCCGGTGAGTCTCCGCGCCAACGAAGCGTGTTGGGAGCCGTCGATCTGTCGACTACCTTTGTGGCGCCCAGTTCAAGGCAGGTGCGCCGCATGGACGGCGTCGAGTAGTTGGTGAGCACGATCAACGTCATTCTCTGTTCATTTCTATCGCTCGGCACAGTACACCCACCCCTAGTCGAGTCAGGCCGGCTCGGCTGCGCAGTGGAGTGCTGTACTTGTGACGGCGGACCAGCGCACGCTGTGTTTCCGCTGCTTGTCGAATCCCGCTGGGTCCCAAGCACCGACAGGTTCTGGTACCTCCTCTGGAACGACTGGATCATCGGCAGACACGACCCTCTAGTGACCACGACAGAGGCTTCGAGTGGGGTTGGCTGGGGCTTCTGGGCCTTGCCGGACTGATGGGGCTTCGTAAGCAGCCAGATGGGCGCCAAACTGACATCACGCGGAGTGCGGCGCAACGCTAGTGCCGTGAGGTCCGGCCCATTCGGCACCGGCCGTCGCCGGTGGGTAAGCGGCTTGCCGTGGCACCTTGATGCCGATCGAAGTTTGTAGGAGCCTCGTGTCCACTCAGTTTCCTGGTGGGCACGTGCACACTATTTCCGACGAAGTCGGCGCTGGCCGTCGACGCCGGCGCGCACATCGCGCCGAGTTCAAGGCGCGGGTCGTCGCAGCATGCAGCGCGCGTGGCGTCTCGAGCGCTGCCGTGGCGATGGCCAACGGCGTCAATGCGAACCTGGCGCGCCGCTGGGTTCTGGATGCCGAGCGGCGCAGCGGTGGCGCGTTGATCAGGGCTGCGAACGGCGTTGTGCCGAGCGGCTTCATGCCGGTGCAATTGCCGCCCGCCGAGGCTGCGCCCGTGGACATCCACATTGAGTTGCGCCGCGGCCGGACTGCGGTCAGCGTGAGTTGGCCGCAGTCCGCCGCGTCGCAGTATGCGGCGTGGATGCGTGAGCTGCTGCGGTGATCAGGGTCGATGCTGTATGGCTGGCGGTGGAGCGCATCGACATGCGCGCTGGCACGGAGCGGCTGCTGGCCATGGTAGTCCAGGTCTTCGGCGCCGCGCAGGCTCATACCGGGTACCTCTTCGCCAACGCCCGTTCATCGCGCATCGGGCTCTTGGTGCACGATGGCTTCGGGGTGTGGTGCGCCCCACGACGACTGAACAAAGGCAGCTTCGAGTGGCCACGCAACGTCGCGACCGACGCCGCACCACTGGCACTGACCAAAGATCAAATCAACGCTCTGGTGCTCGGACTTCTCTACCAAAAGGCCGAGCCGTCTCACTTCGGCGGTGACGCGCGAGACGAACCGAAGATTCTGCGTGCACTGTTCGCTGTCGTACAGACTGCATAACGCGGCGCTCCAGATACTTTGCCGACACTCGCGGCGCTTTGCGGTCCGTGAACGCGCCTTGTCGTAGTGACTACAACCTTCGATGTCAGGAGACAGTATGAAGATTCGTACCATCGGTCCGCTAGCCGCCACGATTGTCAGAACGAGTGCAGTGATAGCACTCGGCATGACAGCGACGGCCGCCTGGTCCTCGAGTCACCGAGAGGCTCCCGGCATCGCGATGAATCCATCAGTCGACGCCACGGACCTCTACATGTTTCGCAGCTACGAAACCGGGCGGGCGGCCTACGTCACGATTCTCGCCAATTACATCCCGTTCCAGGACCCGCAGGGTGGGCCAAACTTCTACATGTTCAACCCAAACGCGCTGTACGAAATCCACATCGACAACACGGGCGCGGGTTCCGAGGCGATGACGTTCCAGTTCCGCTTCACGAACAAGTCCAGTGCCACGGCGCTGACGGTGGGGGGCAAGGCCGTCAAGATTCCGCTGATCGCCGCCGGCCCCATCTCGGGCGCCGCGCCGGCCACGCTGGGCGTCAACGAAACGTACACACTCAACATCGTTCGCGGTGACCGCCGGACGGGCACCAGCGCCAGCGTCGTCAACGCCGCCGGCGGCGCGGCCCCCACGGTATTCACGAAGCCGGTCGACAATATTGGCGACAAGACCTTCGGCGGCCCAACCGGGTATGCCACCTACGCCAATCAGTACATCTACGACGTGACCATCCCGGGTTGCTCGACGCCGGGCAGGGTCTTCGTCGGTCAACGCAAGGAGCCGTTCTACATCGCGGTCGGCCGCATCTTCGACCTGTTCAACATGAATCCGCTCGGGCCGGAGGTTGGCGGCAACAACAATGATCTCGAGGGCAAGAACGTGAGCACGCTGGCACTCGAATTGCCGATCGCGTGTCTGACCGCAGGCACCGACCCGGTTATCGGCGCCTGGACCACGGCCAGCCTCCGGCAGGGCACGTTGCTCAGCAACGCGCCGGCCACTGGTCTGAACAAGGTGAGCCTCCAAGGCGGCGCATGGACTCAGGTATCTCGCCTGGGCAACCCGCTGGTCAACGAAGTGGTCATCGGCCTCGACGACAAGGATAAGTTCAACTCCTCGAAGCCGAAGAACGACGGCACCAACTTCGCCGACTACGTGACCAACCCGACATTGCCCGCGCTGATTCAGACGCTGTTCCCAGCGGCGGTGGCACCAACGAACTTTCCGCGCACCGACCTGCTGACGGTGTTTCTGAAAGGCATCAAGGGCTTAAACCAGCCGACCACAGTCGCAGTCCCCGCTGAAATGATGCGTCTGAACACGTCCATTGCTGCGGTGGCAATCGGTGCGCAAAACGCACTGGGAGTTGCCGGTGGTGACAACGCAGGCTACCCCAACGGAAGGCGGCCGGGGGACGACGTCGTTGACCTCTCTATCCGCGTCGCGATGGGTGCCTTGTGCGTGCTGACGGGCGCTACCGACACGCTGCAAGTGGGCTGCAAGCCTAGCGATGCTCCCGCCGGTGCGCTGCCCTTCACTGACGGCGTGCGCAAAACCTCGGTCAACTACGGCGCCACGTTCCCGTACCTGACGACGCCGCTGCCGGGCCAGCTCAATCCGCCGGCGGCTGCTGGCACGACGTATCCCTGAGCGCAAGGAGCGACAACATGAACGAAAGACGCAAATTTGCCATCTGGAGTCTGTGTGTGGCGCTTGCCACACCGCTCCTGCTATCGGCCTGCGGCGGCGACGACAACTCCGACTCGACGCCGCCAGCGACCACCCAGGTGCCGGCGAGTGCGAGCCAGTCGATTGCCGGCTTCATTGGGTATCTGCAGGAACTCGTGGTCTCCTCGGCAGACACCCTGGAGCCAGTGGACACGAGCATGGTGACTCCACCGACGGACGAGACCAGCGAACCGCTGAAGGTGGACTGAGGTGAAGAGGAGGCGCAGTTCGCTGCGCTTCCCTTACGATCGACCGATGCGATCGCGAACGACATGGACCGGGGCCCTGGCCGCCGGTCTCTTTTTTGTCTCCCTGCCTCAAGGGGGCTTTGCCGAGCCGATCACGCCGACCCGTGACGACGAGATCGTCGAGGTGCTTCCGGCGTCCTCAGGCACACGCGACGAGGACCGGCGACTCCGCAAGCAGCTCGCCGACCGCCCCGGCGATGCGACGCTGGCAGTCATGGTGGCGAGGCGCGACCTTGCGCGCGCACGGGAGGGCGGCGATCCGCGTTTCGCGGGGCTGGCGCTCGCTGCGCTTCGTTCCTGGCCGGACGCGGCGACGGCACCTGGCGAAGTGCTGCTGCTGCGAGCCACGCTGCAGCAATACCTGCACGAGTTCGACGCGTCGGTGGAGAGCCTTCGTCTGCTGCTGGCGCGCCCAGGCGGCGAGCGCATGGCACAGGCATGGTTGACGCTCGCGACGGTGTTGCGCGTTCAGGGGCACTACGCGGAGTCGGACGCGGCGTGCCGGCGCGTCGGATCGGCAGGTGTTCAAGTGCATTCAAGTGCCTGTCTCGCCGAGAACGCGGCCTTGAGGGGCGACGTGGTAGGCGCGCGCAAGACGTTCGAGGCCCTCCTGGTCGATCCTCGCCTCCCGCCCGCCACTCAGGGCTGGCTGCTCACATCACTCGCGGAACTCGAGACTCGCGACGGACGCGCGGCCAGCGCCGACGCCGCGTTTCGCGGCGTGCTCCGGCTCGGCCCCGACTCGTACGCCGCGGTGGACTATGCCGACTTCCTCATCCATGAGGGCCGACCGTCCGAAGCACTGAGAGTGCTGAAGGACGAGACGCGAACCGACGCGGTCCTGCTTCGACTGGCCATCGCCGGAACGCGCGCTTCGGCGCCGACCGCAATCCGCGACGTTGCGGAGATGCGTGATCGCATTGCGCTCGCCAACCAACGCCCGGACGCGAGCAAGTTCCACGGACGCGAGCAAGCCATGTTCGCGCTCGCGATCGACCACGCGCCAGCGCGCGCGCTCGAGCTGGCGCGCGGCAACGTCGAACAGCAGCGGGAAGCCATCGACGTATTCGTCCTTGCCGAAGCGGCGCGAGCGAGCGGCGACCAGCGTGCGATCGACGAAGCGCGGCGTCTGAAGTCGACGCTCGGCCTGCACGATCGTCGCATCGATGCGCTGCTCTGACATGGTCGCGCATCGCTCCCCAGCTGCGATAAGAGTGGTGGTCGCGTGCGCAATGATCTCTCTGACGTGGTTGGCCAACGCGCACAAGGCTAGCGACTCCTACCTGCAGTTGGACCCCGCGCCGAACCATCTGACAGTGCGCTGGGACATTGCCCTGCGCGATCTGGATGTCGCTCTCGATCTCGATACGGACGCCGACGGCAAGCTGAGTTGGGGTGAAGTCAAGGCCGCGTGGCCGCGAATCGAGTCCTACGCGATGGCGCGCCTAACGATCGAGGGCTGCGAGTTGCGCACGACAGGCCGAGGCCTCGAACGCCGAAACGACGGCACCTACGCGGTGCTCAATCTGGTGTCCGACTGCACGCTCGGCGGGCAACCGGTGATCGCGTATACGCTCTTTGCAGACGTCGATCCGACGCACCGCGGAATCGCGAAGATCCAGCGGCCCGGTCAGCCGATCGCGCTGTCGGTGCTCGACCCGTCGAAAGCGTCGTTGAGCAGAGTACCGGCTGAACCGGCGAGCGCGGCGAACGCGTCTGCGTCCGCCGGCATTGCAATAGCTCCCACATCCACTTCACGTTGGGAGTTTCTCGGCGAGGGCATCCGCCATATCCTGACCGGCTACGACCATGTCCTGTTCCTGCTCTGTCTTCTCTTGCCTGCGGTGATGCGCCGCACAGCGGAAGGCTGGCGAGCTGTAGACAAATTGTCGCGAGCGATCCTGCCGGTGCTCGGAATCGTCACGGCCTTCACCGTGGCCCACTCGATCACGCTCGGGCTCGCCGCGCTGAAGCTTGTGTCACTGCCGTCGTCGTTCATCGAGCCGGCGATCGCGGTCACGATCATGCTCGCCGCGCTGGACAACGTCTGGCCAGTCTTCCCGGTGCGCCGAATCGTCGTCACCTTTTTTTTCGGACTGATTCATGGCTTCGGCTTCGCCGGCGTGCTGTCCGAATTGAACCTACCGACAGCCGACTTCGCCTGGGCCTTGCTTCAGTTCAACGTCGGGCTCGAGATGGGTCAACTGATGATCGTGGGCGTGGCCACCGCCGTTCTGTTCAGCGTGCGCGACTGGAAGCGCTATCGCCAGGTCGTGATTCGCGGCGGTTCGATGGTCGCCATGTCGATCGCCGCTTTGTGGTTCATCGAGCGGACTGCGAATGTCTCGCTAATGCCGTTTTGACCGCCATCGCGTGCTGGAGCGAGCGCAGAGGCCCGCGTGTCCACCTCCAGCTCGATGCCGCGATGAACTACGTGCACTGCGCTGCGCATCGCATCGACCGCAGGCATTTTGACCCGCTGCAGGCCGCGATCGAGGGATGGATCAGCCGCCAGTTGCGCACCCGTCCGCCTGGCGCTCCAGATCCACTTCTGCATCGAGCAGCACCAGCCGCTGAATGACAACTTGTTCTGCGAAGAGCGTACGCCATGAAATGGTGAACGACACCATCCCGGCTCGCACCAGTGGGCGGCTCGCAGCCCATGTTGCGTTCTGGATCAGCGACCCGCGAAGTTCCACTGTAGGGTCGAGGAGCGGTTGAGGCTGACGTGCAATTCATCGAAGTCGATGCTGCCCCCAACGCTCAGCCCCCGAGTAGTCGATCAGCGGACGAAGCCATGTCCCGCCGAAGGCTCAAAGCAAGACGCTGATCGTCGTTACGATTGCGATGGTCATCTGGCCAGCGCGCCGCTGCGAAAATGGACGGTTGCGCGCAAACGGCGGCCGTGGCTTTCGCGACAAGGAGAGGGTATCGCTTGGTCCACTCCTGAGGCCGCCGCCCGGCATCGGCGCAGCGACAAAATTGAGCACGGAAATTTACAACCATCGCCGGGCGAGACTGGAGCAACGCGGTGATCTTTCGAGCGTGACGCTCGTCGCTACTCCGACTTCCACTCGGGCAAGAACCCGATTTCCTCGACGCTGCCAGTTCCCGGCACCCGGGGAAGTTCACCCACCCTCTCGAATGAACTGCAACGGCGCGGCCGGACGCAACCGTCTCCAATGCGACTCGCGGTCTCGCTCCACTTGCCGATGACCTGATTCTTGATTCAGTACCGTGGTGCCGATGCCGCGACTCGCGAATCGCTGCACCTGCGCATCCACCCGAGCCCTCGCTGCGTAGGGAGTTGTGCGCAGCACTATGGTGTGATGCGCGGACAACAAAATGTAAGGCACCATGAAAGCAATCAAAGTCTCTGCGATCGTCGCCGCACTCTTCGCGTCGATCTCCCTTTCCGCGTGTGCTCCGATGACGAGCGACACCATGCCCATCGCCGACAGTGCTCCGATCGTTGGCGGCGCCGCGATGTACCCGACCAGGAACATCATTGACAACGCCGTCAACTCCAAGGATCACACGACCCTGGTGGCGGCCGTCAAGGCCGCGGGGCTTGTAGACACGCTCAAGAGTCCCGGACCCTTCACGGTCTTTGCGCCGACAAACGCGGCCTTTGCCTCATTGCCCGCCGGGACGGTCGACACCCTGTTGAAGCCGGAGAACAAGCCGACGCTGACCAAGGTCCTGACCTATCACGTCGTCGCAGGCAAGATGGACGCGGCGGCACTGACAAAGGCGATCATGGCCGGCGGCGGAAAGGCAATGTTGAAGACCGTTTCGGGTGGCACGCTGACGGCAATGTCGTCAGGCGGCAAGGTGACGATCATGGACGAGAGCGGCGGCACTTCGAACGTGACAATTGCGGATGTCAATCAGTCCAACGGCGTGATTCACGTCGTGGACAAGGTTTTGTTACCGAAGTAGGCAGGGCAGTCGCAAGCGCCCTATGGATTTGTCGGGCACGGCGCCGTCGTATTCAATGGGGCTGTGCCGCCGGTCATTAACGACGACTTCGTGTACTGGCCCAGCAGTCGAAGATTCGCCTGGACGCTAGCATTGATGGCTCTTTGGAGTTTTTGGCCTATGGCGCTGGCGCAGCTGCCCGAATAGGCCAACCAGCGGGAATGCGAAATTCCCGCCGCGTTCTTTGGTGCGGTGCCGGGGCCGCACCGCAAAACCAACATCTGTCTGCCGGCTCGAATGAGGAACCACGAGATGCGCACCCGAAACGTCTGCGCGGCGCTGGCCGCCGCACTTTTAGCCGCATGCAGCACGCCAGCCGCGCGCGCGCCCGCCACCGTGGCGACGCAGGTCGAACTGAGACGCTTCATGGGCGACTGGTTCGTCATCGCCAGCATCCCAACCTTTCTCGAAAAGGGCGCGCACAACGCCGTCGAGCGCTATCGCCTCGACGGCGACGGCACGGTTGCGGTAAATTTCAGCTTCAACGCTGGCGGCTTCGACGGCCCGCTGAAAACTTACACCCCACGTGGCTTCGTGCTCAACGCGACGAACGCACTGTGGGGCATGCGGTTCGTCTGGCCGATCATGGCCGACTACCGCATTTCGTACATCGCGAGCGACTATTCACTGACGATCATCGGCCGCGAAGCGCGCGACTATGTGTGGATCATGGCGCGCACGCCGACGATCCCCGACGCCGAGTACCGGCGCATGGTTGAGTTCGTGACGCGCGAGGGCTACGACGTGAGCAAGCTCGAACTCGTGCCCCAGCAGCCACGTTGAATCGCGCAGTTGCAGACGCCATCTTCCCGGGAGCGCGAGGTAGCCATCCAGCACCGGGTACGTGTAAGAAGGGTGGTTCTGTAGTTCAGATAGCAAGCAAGGTCGCCGAGACCGAACCTTTTCCTCCGACAGATGGGCGAGTGCGGTGATGCACTACGCAGTGAGCTTTTGGACCTATCGGCGTCGAGGAATCGAACAGCCGGATTCGGCTGCACAACTGAGCGGCCCAAAGCGTGGAGGCCTTGAGGGGCCTGTTCGAGTGCGGGACCCTTCATGTGGGCGCTCCGATCAGATGACCGGAATGCCGCCCAAGGCCGTAACGTGCCTGGCTCAATGATTGCGAAGGCACGAGCGCAGACATCGGATATGAGCAACAAGTGCGTGCCGGCCCCGTGCGGTCGCAAGCCACCGGTTCTTGCCTCGTTGTGCGCGTTCCAGACGGACGAATTTCGCGCAGACAAGGTCTGGGGAAGGCGGCGGCGCGGCACACTGCGGTCATGACCTCGACCTCCTCCACCGCTGCTGGCGTCTGCTGGAGAAGTTGTAGTTATCCTAAATCCAGCAGTCAGCCGGTTGGTTTGAGTGCCGGCACAGGTGGAATCGGACCGAGCGAGGGCGCGATTCGCTGGCAGATGTAGCGCACGAGGGTGGCCCATGGATCGATGGTCGGCAACTGCTCCGCAGCAGCCTTAACGTGGTGCAAGGCCGCGCGGATATTGGCCACCAGCGATTTGATGGTCTGTGTTTTGGCGTGCAGTGGTGTCAGGACCAGCTGGGTCTGGCCGGCATGGCTGGCTACTTTGCCCACCGCGGCCAGCAGCAGCGGGCGGCTCGTGATGGCCTCCAGCCTGGCCCCTGGGTGCGCGGCTCGGCAGTACCACGACCACCAGTTGTAGATGAGTGCCCCAGCACGTGCCGTGGTCTGGCAACGATTGATGTCCTGCGTGGTGAAGCCTCCCAGGCCCCATTGGTTCTTCAACTCGTCGAACCCGTTCTCGCAGTCGGCACGGTCCCGGTACAACTGCGCCACCGCCTCGATCGGGTAGGCCACGTCGGTGACCAGCACCGTGTACTCCCACATCCGTTGGCCCTCGAGCACCGCCATGTCCGCCAGCGCCAGGCGCATCTGCCCGCTGTGGTCACGTCGCTCGCGGGCCACTCCTTCCCGGATCCGCCG
>JANYBE010000605.1 GCA_025360945.1 Rhizobacter sp.
CCGCCCTTCAGGCGCACGACAACGTCCGCTTCATTTGCGTTTTTGATGAGCAGCGCGTTGATCGTGGCTTGCCCCGTGCTGTCCGCAAAGCCGCGCTTGCCGACGTTCACCCAGCGTGCGTTCGGCGCGAACTGGCGCAGCCCCGGGTCGGTGAGTGCATCGAACAGCACCACGTCGGCCGTCGCCAACAAACGCGCACCACGCAGCGTGATCAGGTCGGCCGCACCCGGGCCGGCACCGATGAAGATCACGTGGCCCATGGCAATGACTTCAGGCCGCGGCCTTGACTAGCAACGCGCCGCTGGTGCGGTTGCTCGCCGGGTCGACGATGATCAGCGAGCCACCGACGCGGTTGGTGTCGTAAGCCTCGACCGGCAGCGGCTGCTGGGTTTCGATCACGACATGGCCGATCTCGTTCACGGCCAGTTGATGCGCGTCTATCGTCTCGAGCGTGTGGATGTCGAGCGCGCTCTCGATCGCGGTGATGCGCGCCTGCACCCAGCGGTTGCCGTGGCGCGCCGAATACTTGCGGCCGATCACGGCGGGCTCGGTGTCTAGCCAGGCGAGCGTGGCCGAGAAGCGATTCGTCTCCTTCACCGTGTCGGGCGTGGCGATCCAGTCGCCGCGCGAAACGTCGAGCTGGCGGTCGAGTGCGAGGCCGGCCGACTGACCCGCCTCCGCGAAGTCGACAAGCTCGCCGGCCACACGAACCTCGGCCACGACGGCCTTCTGCCGACTCGGGAACAGTTGCACTACGTCGCCGGCCTTGACGGAGCCGTGCGCGATGCGGCCCCACAGCGTGCGCGGCTGGTCGCCCACGCGGTCACCGTCGCGCGCGACGTACTGCACCGGGATCAGCAGATCGCCGACGGTGCGCTCTTGTGCGGTCGGCAGGCTCTCGAGCATTTGCAGCAGCGACGGGCCGTCGTACCAGTCGACTTTCAATGGCTGCGTCACGTTGTCGCCGCGCAGCGCGGACACCGGGATGATGCCGGCGACTTCCATCTTCGCCTCGGCCGCGAAGGCCAGCAGCGCGGCGCGCACGGCCTCGTAGGCCTGCGCCGGGTCGTCGACTGCATCCAGCTTGTTAATCGCGAACACGATGCTGGGCACACGCAACAGTTGCGCGAGCAGCGAATGGCGGCGTGTCTGCGCGAGCAGCTTCACCGGTACTTCGTGCGTGTTGAGCTTGGTGATGTCGACCAGCACGACCGCTGCATCGCTGCCGGCGGCGGCCGTCACCATGTTGCGCGTGTACTGCTCGTGGCCCGGCGCGTCGGCGATGATGAACTTGCGCTGCTTGGTGGCGAAGTAGCGGTAGGCCACGTCGATCGTGATGCCTTGCTCGCGTTCGGCTTCCAGGCCATCGGTGAGCAGCGACAGGTCAATAGGGCTACCGGCGGCACGCTTCTCGAGCGTGTCGAGCTGATCCGCGAGGATCGCGCGTGAGTCGAACAGCAGGCGGCCAATCAACGTGCTCTTGCCATCGTCGACGCTGCCGGCCGTAAGGAACCGCAGCGCACGATGGTCTGCGATCGCGGGTGTGTTCGAGCTCATCAGAAATACCCTTCCTTCTTGCGTCGTTCCATCGACGCGTCCGAGGTGCGGTCATCCATGCGTGTCGCGCCGCGTTCGCTCACCGTCACCTGCAGCGTCTCGGCGACGATCGCGGTCGCGTCTGCTG
Source organism: Rhizobacter sp. (assembly GCA_025360945.1). Lineage (GTDB taxonomy): Bacteria > Pseudomonadota > Gammaproteobacteria > Burkholderiales > Burkholderiaceae_C > LMDS01. The sequence goes on from JANYBE010000605.1 coordinate 1,685, forward strand.
CGTCGCTCTCGACCGGGCACGTGCAGGTCATGTCGCCGACAGTGCGAAAACGCACCTCGGCCGTTTCGACGGTCTCGCCTGGCAGCGCCGGCGTCACTTCGGTCAGCGGCACCAGCAGCCCCTTGCGGCGGATCACTTGGCGGTCGTGCGCGAAGTACAGGTTCGGCAGCGGGATCTTCTCGCGTGCGATGTAGAGCCAGACGTCAAGCTCTGTCCAGTTGCTGATCGGGAATGCGCGCATGTGCTCGCCCGGCTTGATGCAGGTGTTGAACAGCGTCCAGAGCTCGGGACGTTGCTCCTTCGGCTGCCATTGGCCGAAGCTGTCGCGGTGCGAGAAGATGCGCTCCTTGGCGCGGGCCTTTTCTTCGTCGCGGCGGGCGCCGCCCATCAGCACGTCGAAGCGATGTTCCTCGATCGCCTCGAGCAGTGCCACCGTCTGGTGGCCGTTGCGCGATTCGCGCGGGCTGGACAAGCGCACCGTGCCGCGCTTGATTGAGTCCTCGAGGTGGCCGACCACGAGGCGCTCGCCCATCTCGGCCACGCGCCGGTCGCGGAACTCGATCACCTCGGGGAAGTTGTGCCCCGTGTCCACGTGCAGCAGCGGGAAGGGCAGGCGGCCTTCGTATTCGCCCTGCACGTTCTTGCGCTTGAAGGCCTTCTCGGCCAGGCGCAGCACGACGCACGAGTCCTTGCCACCCGAGAACAGCAGTGCCGGCCGCTCGAACGCGGCGACGGATTCCCGCAGAATGAAGATGGCTTCTTCTTCGAGCCAGTCGAGATGCGTGTGGTCGAGCTGCGGCAGCAGCTGCTCGATCTTCAGGGGCGCGTTCATGCGTGTGATCCGATCATTGAAACTTGCGTGTCGGCGCCGTGGACGTGCAGGCCGCACTCCTTCGCGCCTTCCGCTTCCCACCACCAGCGGCCGGAGCGAAAGTCTTCGCCGACCGCTGTCGCGCGCGTGCACGGTGCACAGCCGATGCTCGGGAAGAACCGGTCGTGCAGCGGGTTGTAGGGCACATCGTTGGTTGCGATGTAGTGCCACACGTCGGCCCAGCTCCAGTCGGCGAGCGGGTTGAACTTTGTTCGGCCCGTGTCGTCGAGCTCGCTGAACGCGACGGTCCCGCGATCGTTGGACTGCTCTCGCCGCATGCCGGTGACCCAGGCGCCGCGGTTCTTCAGCATGCGCGACAGAGGCTCGAGCTTGCGGATCGCGCAGCAGCCCTTGCGCTGCTCGATGCTGTCATACATCGCGCGCACGCCGTTCCTGCGTATGAAGGTCACAACCGATTCGTTGACCGGCTCGAAGACCTCGACGGCGAGCCCGTAGCGCGCTTCGAGGGCCAGGACTAGCGCCGTCGTCTCAGCGTGAAGCATCCCGGTCTGCAAGGTGCCGATCGCGATCGGCACCTTGTGGCGCGCGATCAGATCGGTGATGACCATGTCTTCGGCGCCCAGGCTGGTGGCTTGAACGACGCGGCCAGGGTGTTCGGTGGCGGCGCGTTGCAACACCGCGAGCGCGTTCGTGACGCGGTCCGTGAAGCCCAGTGTCTCGCGGTCGTAGAGCGTGATCGCGCTCATATCGAGGCTCCGGCGTTGACGAACTCCTGAGCGCGCGCGTCCGACATGCCCGCGGGCAGCGCGAACAACGGACGGTTGTCGAGCGCATCGCCCTGGTAGTAGCCGCGGAAGAAACCGAGCGCGCGCTCGGCGGCGTCGCGCGATTGATCGGCGCGCATCACGACGGCGTCGAAACCGGTGCGGGCGAGCAGCGGCACCATGTCGACCAGCACCTCGCCGACGGCGCGGATCTGACCCTCGTAGCGGTGGCGCGCGCGCAGCAGCCTGGCCTGGCTGTAGGCGCGGCCGTCGACCCATTTCGGGAACTGCAGGGCGACGAGCGCGAGGCGCGGCAAATCGGCAGCGATCTCGGAGACTTCGACGTCGTTGGTCAGCTGCACGCCGACGGGCATGCCTTCGGGCCAGTGGCTGCGAACGCCGTGCCACTGCAGCAACGTGAGCAGGCTGAACGGCGTGGGCGTGAGCGTCACCATCGGGCCGTCGTCGCCATCGATCGTGTGCCACGGATCACGAGGTTTGCCGCGAGGGTCGATGAATTTCATGCGTGTGCTCCCTGGTTCACGCGACTTGCGCGGTGCTGCGGCGGGTCGCGTTCGCCGCGGTCTTGAACGGGTCGAGACCGACGCGCCTGACGGTGTCGATGAAGCGCTCGTTCGCGGCGCGCTGGTCGCGGTAGGTCTCGATCACGGCCTCGAGCACGTCGGCCACTTCGTCGGCCGCGAACGACGGGCCGATGACCTTGCCGGCCACGGCGGTGGGCGCCAGCGCCGAACCGTCGGAGCCGCCGAGCGAGACCTGGTACCACTCCTTGCCGTCCTTGTCCACGCCCAGGATGCCGACGTGGCCGCTGTGGTGGTGGCCACATGAGTTGATGCAGCCACTGATGTGGAGGTCGATGTCGCCGATGTCGTAGAGCTCGTCGATGTCGGCGAAGCGTTCGGTGATCTCGGCCGCGATGGGGATCGAACGTGCGTTCGCGAGCGCGCAGAAATCGCCGCCAGGACACGCGATCATGTCGGTGAGCAAGCCGATATTGGGGGTGGCGAAGCTCGCGTCGCGCGCGGCGCTCCACAGGCCGAACAGGTCGGTCTCCTGGACCCACGGCAACACCAGATTCTGGTCGTGAGAGACGCGCAGCTCGCTCTGGCTGTAGCGGTCGGCGAGGTCGGCGGCCAGATCCATCTGCACATCAGTGGCATCGCCGGGCGCCTGGCCCGCGCGCTTCAGCGAGAGCGTGACGGCGCGGTAGCCCGGCACCTTGTGCGCGTGGGTGTTGCGCGCTAACCAGCGCTTGAATGCACCTGGCGCATCAGGCTGGGCCTGCCACGCAGGCACCTTTGCCGCGCGCGGCGTCACGCCGACAGGCTGCACGAAGCTAGCGGCCACGCGGTCGAGCTCGGCCTGCGGGATCAGGTGCGCGGTGCCGTCGACGTCATCGCGCAGGATATGCTCGAACTCTTCGTTGACGTCGTCGATGAATCGTTGGCCCTCGGCTTTCACGAGGATCTTGATGCGCGCCTTGTAGGCGTTGTCGCGCCGGCCGTGCTTGTTGTAAACACGCACGATCGCCTCAATGAACACCAGGATCTGCTGCCACGGCAGGAACTCGCGGATCACCGTTCCGATCACCGGCGTGCGGCCCATGCCGCCGCCAACCAATACCTTGATGCCGACCTCGCCGGCGCCGTTCTTCAGCATGCACAGGCCGATATCGTGCCATGCGATCGCCGCGCGGTCTTCCGCGGCGCCGGTCACCGCGATCTTAAACT
>JANYBE010000017.1 GCA_025360945.1 Rhizobacter sp.
ACCCAGCCGGGCCCGCACCAGGCGCTCGCGGTCGCTTGCATCAGCGGCCACGCAGCGCGCTCGGAAGCGAGCGCGAGCGCGCCGGCCTCGCCGTTGGTGGCCGCGTTCAAGCCCTGTTCGAACTCGGCCGGCGCCAGCGCCAGCATCGACTGCGCGCGTTCGTTCGGCAGCGCCCAGACCAGTGCGTAGGAATGATCGGGCTGTGGGGTGTCGAACGGCAGAAGCGCCAGCACATCGGGCGCGCGGAACCACTGGCGCGCAATGCCCTGATGCCCGCGCGTGCTGGTCAGCCGCGCGGCGATTGCCTGGTGCCCATAGTCGACGCGCTCGAAGCGCACGCCGAGCGACTCGCGCATGGCGGAGGCCTTGCCTTCACACAGCGCTGTCAACGCGGAACGGACTTTCGTGCCGGCATCCACCACCGTGATGTGCGGCGCAAAACGCACCGCGCTCGCGAGCTCGCGCTCCAGCACCGCTGCGTCGGTGATCCAGGCGAGCGCACTCACGCGCTGCTGCCAGGCCGAGAAATCGATCGCCGACGCGTGCGCGTCGCCTTGCACATGCATGTCGAGCACCGCGGTCGCGGCGCCCGCGGGCAGTGCTTCCCAAACCTTCAGGCCACGCAGCAACTCGACCGAGGCGGCGTTCAACGCGTAGGCCCGCATGTCTTCGCTGCTGGCACGCGCCGGCTCGGCCTGCAAAGCCACACGCAACCCGGCACGCGCCAGCGCCAGCGCGAGGCTGCGCCCCACGATGCCGGCACCGCGCACGTGCACGTCGAAATCATTCATGGGGCCAATTGTAGAGAGCACGGTGCCCGGGGGCAGCGGGCACAATCGCACTCCTTCTCGGTATGTGGAGATTCGCGTGAACCAGGTCTCGAATGAGCTCGGCGGTAATGTAAGCGTCGGAATCGCCTCGCTGCACGTTTATCCGATCAAGTCCTGCGGCGGGGTCGCGCTGACCGAAGTGATGGTGGTCGAAACCGGCTTCGAGTTCGACCGTGCCTGGATGGTGGTGGACTGCGCGGGCGAATGCGTCACGCAGCGCGAGCTGGCGCGCATGGCCTTGATCCAGCCCACGCTCAAGACCACCGAAATGGTGCTGCGCGCGCCCGGCATGCTGGCGTTGCACGTCGCGCTCGACCGCGTCGAGACGGCGGTGCGCGTGAAAGTCTGGGACGATGAGGTCGCCGCTTACGACATGGGCGATCTGTGCGCCCAATGGTTCAGCGACTTTCTCGGCTCTGCGACGCCAGGCCGCCCCAAGGCGGGCCCGCTCCCTCGGGGGGCTGACGCCACAGGCGTCTGCGCGGTCAGGTTTCCTTTGCGCCTGGTGCGTTTCGACCCGGAGCAAAAACGCCTGTCGGATCGCCACTGGACCGGCACGCTGGATGCCGAGAACGGGTTCGCCGACGGTTTCCCGATCCTCGTGGCCTCGACCGCCGGTCTGGCCGAGTTAAACCGCCGCCTGATCGAGCGCGGCGAGCCAGCCGTGACGATGGCGCGCTTTCGGCCCAACCTCGTGCTCGACGGTCTGGACGCGCATGGCGAGGACGCGCTCGATGAGATCGTGTTCGCCACCGCCGACGGCCCGGTGCAGCTCAAGCTCGTCAAGCCCTGCGCGCGTTGTCCGATCGCCGATGTGGATCCGGCCACCGGCGAGCCCGGCCACGTGGTCGGCGACGTGCTGGCCAGCTACCGCGCCGATGCGCGCATGAACGGCGCGCTGACCTTCGGCATGAATGCGGTCATCGTGGGCGGCATCGAACGCGTGTTGCGCAACGGTCTACGCGGCTGCGCGACCTACGCCTTCAATTGATGCAGCGACTTCGGAACTGGCAGCTCCTCGCGATCTGTGTACTCACCTGGGGCACGACCTGGTACGCGATCACCTTCCAGATTGGCCACACGGCACCCGAGGTCGGCGTCGCGCTGCGCTTCGCGCTCGCCGGCGCCACCGTGCTGGCGATGTGCGCCTGGCGCGGCCAGCGCCTGCGCTTCACGGGGCGCCAGCACGCGTGGCTCGCGCTGCAAGGGTCCTTTCTGTATGGCGTGTCGTACATCTGCGTCTATCGCGCCGAGCAGCAAGTGGTGTCGGGGCTGGTCGCAGTGGGCTACTCGGCCTCGCCGCTGCTCAGCGGGCTGGGCGCGCGGCTGCTCTTCAACGTGCGGGTGTCGCGCCGCTTCGTGTTCGGCGGCCTGCTCGGCGTCGTCGGCGTGGCGCTGATCTTCTGGCCCGAGTTCGGCAAGGCAGCCGCCAGCGGCTCGACTGCGCTCGGCGCGCTGTTCACGCTCGCCTCGGTACTGCTGTCGACCGTAGGCAGCCTGAGCGCGAGCCGCAACAGCGCGCACGACCTGCCGCTTTGGCCGGCGCTCGGCTACGGCATGGCGTACGGCGCGCTTGTCTGCGTGGGAGTCGCGTTGCTGCAAGGCCAGTCCGTCGTGCCCGATGCAAGCGCGCTCGCGCTGCCGTCATGGTGGGCATCGCTGCTGTACCTGTCGCTCGCCGGTTCGGTGATGACCTTCGCCTGCTTCCTGACCTTGCAGGAACGCATCGGCCCCGGCCCGACCGGCACGGTCGGCGTGATGACCCCGCTGCTCGCACTCGTCGTGTCGATGGGGTTCGAAGGCTTTCACCCGAACGTGCTGACCTTCACCGGCGCTGCCCTTGCGGTGCTCGGCAACGTGCTCATGCTGCGACGGGCTTGATCAAGGCTTTCGCACGCACGTGACAGCCGTCGAGGTGATCGTTGACCAGCCCCATCGCTTGCATGAACGCATAGACCGTCGTCGGCCCGACGAAGCTCCAGCCGCGCTTCTTGAGGTCCTTGGACATCGCCACCGATTCGGGTGATGTCGTATTCGCCCGCAAGGCCTGGAGTGTCATGCGCTTCGGCCGTGAACCCGGCTCGGCCCGGAAGCGCCACGCATACGCGCTCAGCGAGCCGAACTCGGCCCGCAACTCGATCACGCGTCTGGCGTTGTTGATGGTCGACTCGATCTTTCCGCGATGGCGCACGATGCCGGCGTCCGCGAGCAGCCGCGCCACGTCGCGTGCGTTGAAGCGCGCGACGCGCTCGGCCTCGAAATTGGCAAACGCACTGCGGAACGCCTCGCGCTTGTTCAGGATCGTGAGCCAGCTCAGGCCTGCCTGAAAACCCTCGAGGCACAGCTTCTCAAACAGGCGCCGGTCGTCGGTGACCGGGAAGCCCCATTCGTTATCGTGGTAGTGCTGATAGGCCGGCGTGGCCTGGCACCAGCCGCAGCGCAGCGCGCCGTCGTCTCCCTTGAAAAGCCCCGGGCGCACCCTCATCAGTCAACCTCCGTGCTTCGCACTGCAGTGAATTTCGCCCATGGGGCGCCCCAGCGTGTCTCACGCGCGTGCCGGCAGCGGAATGAACTCGGTCTCGCCCGGCACGCGCTCGAAACGCTGCGCCTGCCAGTCGTCCTGCGCGGCGACGATGCGCTCCTTGTGGCTCGAGACGAAGTTCCAGACCATGAAGCGGTGCCCGAGCGGCGCGCCGCCGATCAGCACGATGTGCGCGCCGGGCGCCGCGCGCAACACCGGCTCGGTGGCGGGCTCGAGCACGATCATCGTGTGCGCCGGCACGGGTTGGCCGTCGAGCTCGAAGGCCTCGTCGGTGCTGTAGAGCGCGCGCTCCTCGGCCGCGTTCGGGATGGTAAGAGCCGCTCTCGCCACCGACGGGAAGTTCAGGCTCACGTACAGCGTCGGCGACACCGGCTGCACCGGCGAGGTGAGTCCGAACGCGCTGCCGATCAACACCCGCACGTCCACGACGTCGATCCCGCGCGACGGGATCTGCGCGCTCGGCACGTGCTGGAAGCCGGGCGCGTCTTCCTCGCGTTCGGTCGGTACGGCCAGCCAGAGCTGCAGACCGTGGTTGCGGTAGGCCGAGCCTTTCAGATCGATCGGCGCGCGCTCGGAGTGCACGATGCCGCGCCCGGCGATCATCAGGTTGACGGCGCCGGGCTCGATGCGCTGCACCACGCCGGTCGAATCGCGGTGCATCATCGCGCCCTCGAACAGGTAGGTCACGGTCGCCAGACCGATGTGCGGATGCGGGCGCACATCGAAGTTGTCGCCGGGCTGCACGGTGATGGGGCCGAAATGGTCGAAGAACACGAACGGGCCCACGGCCTGGCGCTGCGCGGCGGGCAGCGAACGCCGCACGATGAAGCCGCCGCCCAGGTCTTTCTCGTGCGGGCTCAGGGTCTGAAGCTCGGGCATGGCTCTCTCCGCAATTCGATGTCGCCAGTGTAGGCCGGCCGTCTAAAATTCGCGTTTTCCCTGCGAACGACCGAAAGCCAAGAATGAGCCTGAAATGCGGCATCGTGGGCCTGCCCAACGTGGGCAAGTCCACCCTCTTCAACGCCCTGACCAAAGCGGGCATCGCCGCCGAAAACTACCCGTTCTGCACGATCGAGCCGAATGTGGGCATCGTCGAACTGCCCGACGCGCGGCTGGACGGCCTAGCGCTCATCGTGAAACCCGAGCGCATCGTCCCGGCGATCGTCGAGTTCGTCGACATCGCCGGGCTGGTGGCCGGCGCGTCCAAGGGCGAAGGCCTGGGCAACCAGTTCCTCGCGCACATCCGCGAGACCGACGCGATCGTCAACGTGGTGCGCTGCTTCGACGACGAGAACGTAATCCACGTCGCTGGCAAGGTCGACCCGATCTCCGACATCGAGGTGATCCAGACCGAGCTGTGCCTGGCCGACATGAGCACGGTCGAAAAAGGCCTGCACCGTTACAACAAGGTGGCACGCTCGGGCGATAAGGAAGCGCAGAAGATCGTCGACGTGCTGAACAAGTGCCAGGCCGCGCTCAATGAAGCCAAGCC
>JANYBE010000018.1 GCA_025360945.1 Rhizobacter sp.
ATCGGGCAACTTGCGCGCGGTTCGCATCAGCCGGCGGTTGATGCGCGACTGCTCCATCTGCGGGTGCGCGGTAATGATGAGAACGTCGGCGGAGGTCATCTTGGGGGTGTCGCTGGTTACTCTCGATGGTGACTGGCGCAAAAGGCCCGGTAACATAACCTGAAAGTCGAATCGCAGTGGATGGAGGAATGCATGCCGGTGATCGTGGTGGCCAATCCGAAGGGGGGCGTGGGCAAGACCACGTTGTCGACCAACATTGCCGGCTACTACGCCTCGCGCGGTCAGGCGGTGATGCTGGGCGATGTCGATCGCCAGCAATCGGCCCGCACCTGGCTCGCGTTGCGCCCGTCGGGGCTTGCGCCGATCAATGCCTGGGAGGTCGCACACGACGCGGTTGTGCGCCCGCCCAAGGGCACGACCCACGTGGTGCTGGACACCCCCGCCGGCCTACACGGCAAGCGCCTGGACGAGGTGATGCGCCTGGCCGACAAGGTGCTGATCCCGCTCCAGCCGAGCATCTTCGACATCCACGCCACGCACGAGTTCGTGCGCCAGCTGCTCGCGCACAAGCGCAGCGAGCGGGTGCAGATCGCGATCGTCGGTATGCGCACGCGCGAGGGCACGATCGCAACCGACCAGCTGCGCGGCTTTCTGGACGGGCTGAAGCTGCCGCTGCTTGGCTTCGTGCGCGACACGCAAAACTACGTCCACCTCGCGGCCCACGGCCTGACGCTGTGGGACGTGAGCTCGAACCGCTTCGAGCGCGATATCGAACAATGGCAGCCGATCGTCAAGTGGCTGGCCGCCTGAGCCCTTTAACCCCGAGAGACACGACTGAATGCGAAGCTTCGATCACATCACCGACCTGCAGGCCCTGGTGGGCGAGACCATCGGCGTCAGCGAATGGATCACCGTGACGCAGGAACGCATCCAGCTCTTCGCCGACGCCACGGGCGACCACCAGTGGATTCATCTTGACGCCGAACGCGCCGCGAAAGGCCCGTTCGGCACGACCATCGCACACGGCTTTCTGACGCTCTCGCTGCTGCCCGAGATGGGCGCGTCGGCGTTCAAGGTGCTCGATACCCGCATGGGCGTGAACTACGGCCTGGGCAAGGTGCGCTTTCCCGCGCCGGTGCCCTCTGGCAGCCGCTTGCGCGGCCACTTCAAGCTCACCGGATTCGAGCCGCTCGAAGGCGGGGCGCAGATCACCTGCGAGGTCACGATGGAGCGCGAGGGCTCGGACAAACCGGTTTGCGTTGCCCAGTCCATCGCGCGCCGCTATGCCTGATCCTGCCTGACCGATCGGAGTTGCTGGCCATGAAAGTGCTGTTGATCGACGACCACCCGCTGATCCTGCAGGCGCTGCAAAGCGTGATCCAGAGTCTGGGCAGCGACACGACCGTGGTCGGTGCCGGCAGCGCGCGCGCCGCGCGCGAGACCCTCAAGGCTGATGCCGACTTCGACCTCGTGCTGCTCGACCTGCACCTGGGGGACGCCGATGGCTTCGAGGTGCTGGTCGAGTTTCGCAAGAGCTACCCGGCACTGCCGGTCGTCGTGGTCTCGGCCTCGGACCGCCACAGCGACGTGATCAAGGCAATCGACCTCGGCGCGATGGGCTTCGTGCCCAAGCGCGCGAGCAACGACTCGCTCTTCGAGGCGCTGAACATGGTGATGTCTGGTGGTATCTACATTCCACCGATGACGCTGGGCTCCGAACCCGCGCCCAAGCCGCAAGGCGACACCGTGCCGAGTGTGCTGCGCGTGGTGGGTGAGCATGCTCAGGACAGCAGCCTGCCCGGCGCGACCTCGGCGCTCGCCGCGATCGGCCTCACGCCGCGCCAGACCGACGTGCTCGCACTACTGCTCAAGGGCCTGCCGAACAAGCTGATCGCGCGCGAGCTGAACCTGTCGGTCGAGACCGTCAAGGACCACGTCGCCGCGGTGCTGCGCGCGCTCAACGTCAGCTCGCGCACGCAGGCGGTGCTCGCGGTGAGCCAGATGTCGAGCCAGGGCGGGTTGAACGCGTGGCGCAACTCGGCGCGTTGATGAGCCCCGCTGCGCCGGCCGACCCACCGGTGCACGACGCGGCGGGCGCGCGGCTCGCCGAGACGGTGCGTTTCACGTACGGCTACATGCCCGCGGCGCTCGCCGGCTACATGGCCGGCGTCGGCGTCGTGGCGATGCTGTTCTGGGGCGTCGCGTCGATGACGCTGCTGTTGCCGTGGGTCGCCGCGTTCACTCTGATGTGCGCGATTCGCATCGTCGTCATCCGAGCCTTCCGGCGCGACGCCGCGCAGTCGCACGCCTGGACACTCACCGACTGGCGCCGCTGGTCGCTGCGTTCGAATATCGGCACGGTCGTCGCCGCGTCCCTGTGGGGCCTGGCCGGCTGGCTGTTCTACGACCAGGGCACGGCGCTGGAGCAGACCGGCCTGATCGTTATCGTCTACACCTTCTGCGTAGTCGGCATCCCGGTACTGGCCATCCAGCGGCGCCTGTACCTGGCGTTTGCGGGCCTGGTCTTCCTGCCATTGCTGGTGCGCATCCTGATGGTCGGCGACCGCTTCCACTACCTGCTAGCCGGCGAATTGGTGCTGATCATCAGCTTCACCTTCGTGCTGGCCAACAGCTACCGCCAGGCGCTGCAGCGCGCGATCGACTTGAAGCTGCAGGCCGACGAGCTTGCGGCGCGCCTGCGCGTGGAGACGCTGGCTGCCGACGCGGCGCGGCGCGAGGCCGAGATTGCGAACCGCGCGAAGACCCAGTTCTTCACCGCCGCCAGCCATGACCTGCGCCAGCCGCTGCACGCGATGGGGCTGTTCGCCGAGGCGCTGCGCCAGCGCGTTCATGAACCCGAGGTGGCGCAGCTCGTCAACAGCATCAACGAATCGGTCGATGCGCTTGAGGGCCTGTTCTCGGAGCTACTGGACATCACCCGCATCGACAGCGGCGGCGTCGAGGTGCACGACCAGCACTTCGAGGTCGGCGACATCCTGCGCAAGCTGCGCCTGCACTTCGAGCCGGCGGCGTTCGAGAAGGGCCTGGCGCTGCGGCTGCGCGGTGGTCAGCGCGTCGTGTTCGCCGACCCGCTGCTGGTCGAGCGCATCCTGCGCAATCTGGTCTCGAACGCGATCCGCTATACCGACGACGGCTCGGTGCTGGTCAGCTGCCGCCAGCGCGGCGACCGCGTGCTGTTACAGGTGTGGGACAGCGGCCCCGGCATCCGCGAGGCCGAGCAGAAGAAGATCTTCGACGAGTTCTACCAGGTGCCGCACACCGGTGCGGTGAGCCCCGAGCAGCGCAAGGGACTGGGGCTGGGCCTGGCGATCGTCAAGCGCCTGGCGGCGTTGATGAACGCGCCGCTGGCGATGCGCTCCGAGGTCGGCCGCGGCACGGTATTCACACTTGAGCTGCCAACGGGGAAGGCACCACGCGCGCCGGCGCAGGTGCTGCCGGGCAAGGGGCCGGTGGGCATCACGCTGGCCGGGCGGCTCATCGTCATCGTCGAGGACGAGCCGGCGGTGCGCGCTGGGCTTGAGGTGCTGCTCAAGGGTTGGGGCGCCGAGATCGCGTCGTTCGACAGCGTGGCCGCGAGCACGCGGTGGGCGCACAACTGCGACCCGGTGATCGTCAGGCCCGACCTGCTGATCGTTGACTACCGGCTCGAAGAGGGGCGCACCGGTGTCGACGCGATCCAGGCGCTGCGCGAACGCTTCGGCGCCAGTGTGCCGGCGATCCTCGTCACCGGCAGCACCATGACCGGCCACGACAAGGAAGCGCAGGCGCACGACTTTCACTTGCTGATCAAGCCGGTGGTGCCGAACCGGTTGCGCGCGATGATCGCATTCAAGCTCGGCGTCAGGGCGCTGGGGAGCTGATGCGGCTGGTGTTCGTCGGCGCGACGGCGGATGACCTCGAGGCGCTCGTGGCCATGCGCGTCGCGGCGATGCGAGAGAGCCTGCAGCGCATCGGCCGCTTCGACCCGGCGCGCGCACGCGAGCGCTTCGCGGCCGGCTTCGCGCCGGTGCACACGCGTCACATCGACGTGGATGACGAGCGCGTTGGCTTCGTCGTGGTCAAGCCGATCGGCCGCGAGCTGCTGCTCGATCATCTCTACATTCGGCCCAGCGCGCAAGGTCGCGGCATCGGCGCGGCCGTGCTGGCACGCGTCTTCGCCGAGGCCGATGCGCTGGCTTTGCCGCTGCGCGTGGGCGCGCTGCGCGAGAGCGACTCGAATCGCTTCTACCAGCGCCACGGCTTCACACGGGTGAGGCAGAGTGAATTTGACAACCACTACCTTCGTCCATCAGCCATGCAGATCCGTTCCTACCGTTCCGATGATGAAGCCGCCGTGATCGCGCTGTGGCAGGGCGCTGGCCTGACGCGCCCATGGAACGACCCGAAGCGCGACATTGCGCGCAAGCTGACGACACAGCCCGAGCTGTTCCTGGTGGTCGAAGATGGTGGCGTGCCGGTGGCCACCGCGATGATCGGCTACGACGGCCACCGCGGCTGGGTCAACTACCTCGCGGTCGCCCACAGCCATCGCCGCCGCGGCCTGGGGCGCTTGCTGATGGCCGAGGCCGAACGCGCGCTGACCGAGCGCGGTTGCCCCAAGCTCAACCTGCAGGTGCGCTCGACCAACGCCGAGGTGCTCGCGTTCTATGCGCGGCTCGGCTACGCGCAGGACAATGTCGTGAGCCTGGGTCGTCGCCTCATCGTCGACTGAACGATGGAGTTGTTCTTCGAACTGCTGTTCGAGATCTTCGGCGAGCTGCTGCTCCAGCTTCTTCTGGAACTGTTGTTCGAGCTCGGCCTGCGCAGCCTGCACCAACCGTTCAAGAAGACACCGAACCCGCTGCACGGTGGAATCGGCTACGCGCTGTTCGGCGCGATGGCCGGGGCCACCAGCCTGTGGTGGTTCCCGAACCTGTTCATCGGCTCGCACGCGGGCCGCATCGCCAACTTGATCGTCACTCCGATCCTGTCGGGCGTGGCGATGGCCGCGCTCGGTGCATGGCGGCGTCGACGCGACCAGCGTTTGATCCTGCTCGACCGCTTCGCCTATGCGTTCATCTTCGCGATGGCGATGGCGCTGGTGCGGCTCAGGTTCGGTGGCGCCTGACTACGTGGACGAATAGGCCAGCCGCACGTAGATCGGCGCGAAGGCCTCAGCCTGCGTGACCTCGAGCAGGTGCTCGCGCGCTAG
>JANYBE010000039.1 GCA_025360945.1 Rhizobacter sp.
GGCTTGGCGCGCCTGGCGATGCGCGACGACCTCAGCGAATCGCGGCGCCAGGAATACCTGGGCCAGATCCTCGACAGCGCGCAGAGCCTGGCGGGCATCATGTCCGACATCCTCGATGTCTCCAAGATCGAGGCCGGCCGGCTCGCGCTCGAAGACACGCCGTTTGACCTGCACGAGACGCTGCGCGCGACGCACCACGCCTACGACTCGCTGGCCGAGGTCAAGGGCCTGAGCCTGCAGCTGGCGATCGCCGACGAGCTGCCTGTCACGGTGCGCGGCGATCCGGTGCGGGTGCGGCAAATCCTGTCGAACTTCATCACCAACGCGCTCAAGTTCACCGAGCGCGGGCATGTGCGCATCGAGGCCGAGCCCGCCGTCGGCGGGCGCGTGCGCCTCAAGGTGTCAGACACCGGGCCGGGTGTGTCGGCCGAGATGCGCGCGCGGCTGTTCACGCCGTTCTCGCAGGGCGACAGCTCGACGACTCGGCGCTACGGCGGCACCGGCCTGGGCCTGTCGATCTGCCGCGAGCTGGCGCAGCTGATGGGCGGCCATGTCGGCGTCAACAGCTTGCCGGGCCAGGGCAGCACCTTCTGGGCCGAGCTGCCGCTGCCCGACAGTGCGCCGGCCGCCGCAGCCGTGAACACCGAGGCCAGCGATCTGAAGCGCCTGTTCCACGCGCGCGTGCTGATGGTCGAGGACAACCCCGTCAACATGATGATCGCGGTGGCGATGCTCGAGCATTGGGGTGTGCGCGTCGCGCAGGCCTTCGACGGCCGCATGGCGGTGGCCGCCGTGCATGAGGCGGTGTACAGCTGCGACCCGTTCGACGCGGTCGTGATGGACTTACAGATGCCGGTGATGAGCGGCCACGAAGCTGCGCGCGAATTGCGCGCCCACTTCTCGCCTAAGAACCTGCCCATCATCGCGCTGACCGCCGCGGCACTTGTCTCGGAGCGCGACGAGGCGCTGGCCTGCGGCATGGACGACTTTCTCATCAAGCCGATCGACGCGTCCAAGTTGCGCGCCTCACTGGCTCACCACCTGCGCGTGCGCGCAGAGGCCTGATTCAAATCGTCAGCGGCAACTCGCGCAGGCGCTTGCCGGTCAGCGCAAACAAGGCGTTGGCCAGTGCCGGTGCGATCGGTGGCATGCCGGGTTCGCCGACGCCGCTGGGGCTGCGCGTGCTCGCGATCAGGTGGGTCTCGACGCGTGGCGCGTCAGCCATCTTGACCATCGGGTAACTCGGGAAGTTGGTCTGCTTGACGACGCTGCCCTCGATATCGATGCGACCAAACAGCGCGGCGCTGAGGCCGAAGATCACGCCGCCTTCCATCTGCTGTGCGACGATGCCGGGGTTCACGACGATGCCGACATCGGCCGCGCACACCACCCGGTGCACGCGCGGCTGGCCGTTGATCAGCGAGACTTCGACGACCTGCGCGACGATGCTGCCAAAGCTCTCGTGCAGTGCGACGCCGCGCGCGCGCCCTGGCGCGAGCGGTCGCTCTTGACCAAAACCCGGCCAGCCGGCCTTGTCGGCAGCGAGCTTGAGCACGGCCGCGTGGCGCGGAGCATCCGTCAGCAGCGCGAGGCGGAACGCGACCGCATCCTGCTTCGCTTCGAACGCAAGCTCGTCGATGAATGACTCGGAGAAAAACGCGTTGTGCGAGTGCCCGACCGAGCGCCAGAAGCCGACCGGTACGCCGCTGCGCGTGGCGACGTGCGCGACGCGCTGGTTCTCGATGCCGTAGGGCTGATCGAACAGGCCTTCACTGGTGGTCTTGTCCGGCATGTCGATCGGACCAGCGAGCGCAGGGAGGCAGCGCTCCATCCAGCGCGGCGAGATCGCGTCGCCGGCACTCGTAATGCCCAAACTCGTGGGCCGGCCTTGCGCATCCAGGCTCGCCTGCATGACCGCCACTGCGGCAGGCCGATAGAAGTCGTGCGTGATGTCTTCTTCGCGCGGCCACACGAGCTGTACGGGGCGGCCACCGGTTTCGAGCGCGATGCGCACCGCCTGGCCGATGAAATCGACATCCAGGCGCCGGCCGAAGCCGCCACCGAGGTAGGTGATGTGCAGTGTCACCGCGCTCTCGGACACGCCGGCGGCGTGTGCCGCGATGGCACGCGCCGAACCTGGCATCTGTGTCGGCGCCCAAACCTCGACCGTGCGCAGTGTGCCCTCATCGGTGACGCGCGCGGTGCAGTTGATCGGCTCCATCGTCGCGTGCGCGAGGTAGGGTGCGCGGTAGATTTGCTCGACCTTGCGTGCCGCACCCTTCCCGGCCGCGGGCACATCGCCGCGGCTGTGGAACGCAAGACCGCCCTGGTCCTTTGCCGCGGCGCGTGCCGTGTCTTCGAGCGCGGTGTAGATGGCCGCGCTGGCCAGCACGCCCGTCGGTGGCGCCTGCCACTCGACCTGCAGCGCCTGCGCACCCTGCTTGGCGTGCCAATATGTGCGGGCCACGACTGCGAGCGCATCGGTCGACCCAGCGTAGGGCCCCAGGCGCACGACGCGCTCGACACCGCCAAGCTTCATCGCGGCGTCGACGTTCACGGCGCCCGGGCTGCCGCCCAGCATCGGGCAATGGCGCACGACTGCGTAGACCATGTTCGGCAAGCGCACGTCGATGCCGAACTCGGCCGTGCCATTGGTCTTGGCGACCACATCGATGCGCGGCGCCCTTGTGCCGATGAGCTTCCAGTCCTTCGCGTCCTTGACGCTGACGTTGCTCACCGGTGTCGCCGCCGCAGCCTTCGCGAACTCGCCGAAGTGGCCATTCTGCCCGGACCCGTGACTGATCACCCCGTCGGTGATGACGAGCTCGGCGACCGGCAGCTTCCAGTGCAGCGATGCCGCACCGAGCAGCTGCGCACGCGCAGTCGCCGCCGCAAAGCGCAGCACGTCCCACGCATCGGCGACGGTCGACGAGCCTCCGGTCATGTTGATGCCGAGTTCGCGCGCGAGCTTGGAGACAATCCACTGCCCGGTCTTGACGCTCCGCGTCTCCGATCCCGGCTCGCTGTCGCGCGGATGAAAGGGCAGCGTGCCGACGAACGCGGCGACGTTGCCGTAGAGCTTGTCGGGCCCGGCTTGGATCAGCCGCACCTTGGCAAGCGGCACGTCGAGTTCATCGGCCGCCAGCATCGCGAGCGCGGTGTGCACGCCCTGGCCCATTTCGCTGCGGTTCATCGCCAGCAGCACCGTGCCATCGGCACCAATTTTGATCCAGCCGTTCAGGCCAATTTCGCCCTCGACGACCGGCAGCGTATCGACGCCGCCCTGGCGACTGCGCGGCGGCATAACGCCCCATCCGACGACGAGCGCGGCGCCCACACCGAGACCACTCAGAACAAGTGTGCGGCGCTTCATGTTTTGGTCCGCAGCGCGGTCGCCGCCGCCTTGATCGCGTCGCGAACGCGCGGGTAGGTGCCGCAGCGGCAGATGTTGGTGATTGCCGTGTCGATGTCGGCATCGCTTGGGTTGGCGTTCTTCGCCAGCAGTGCCGCGGCCGCCATCAGCATGCCGCTCTGGCAGTAGCCGCACTGCGGCACCTGGTGCGTGACCCAAGCCGACTGCAATGCGTGAGGACGGTCTGGTGTGCCGAGCGCCTCGATCGTGCGCACCGACTTGCCCACCACCGCGGACAGCGGCGTGACGCACGAACGCAGCGCCTGGCCATCGACCAGCACGGTGCAGGCACCGCACGCGGCGACACCGCAGCCGAACTTGGTGCCGGTCAAGTTGAGCACATCGCGCAGCGCCCACAGCAAGGGCATGGTCGGGTCGACCGCGGCATCGTCGAGCGTGCGCGTCTGGCCGTTGACGGAAAGATCCACGCGGTCTCCTGAGGGTTGCGGGGCCGCCCGTGACGGGCGCACCGATTCTGCGGCATTTTGGCGGTCGTCCGACAAGGGTTGCGCCGCTGTGATCCACTGGCATCCGGTCACGCTCACACTCCCACAGCAATGGACACCTCCGCCCTCGCCCACCTGCCAAAACAGGGCCCGCCCGAATTGCTCTTCCTGCTGTTCCACGGCGTCGGCGCGACGGCCGAGCACATGGCGCCGCTGGCGCGCCGCCTGGCGCAGGAGTACCCGCAGGCCGCGGTGCTGTGCCTGGACGCACCGGACGTGTTCGATGGTGTGATCGGCGAGACGAGCGCCCGGCAGTGGTTCTCGATCCGCCGCGTCGACGAAACCAACCGCCCCGGCAGGGTGGCCGCCGCGCTGCCCACCTTCATCGCGACGATCCGCGCGTTGCAGACGCGCTTTGGCATGCCGTGGGAGCGCACCGCGCTCGCTGGCTTCTCGCAGGGTGCGGTAATGTCGCTCGAAGCCGTCCAGACCGAACCGATGCTCGCCGGTCGCGTGCTCGCGTTCGCGGGCCGTCACGCGAGCGCCCCGGCACACGCACCGGCCGACACCACGGTGCACCTCTTTCACGGCAGCGCCGACAGCGTGATCCCGGCCGCCGCCTCGGTCGATTCGGCGCAGACGCTGGTGGCGCTGGGCGCGGACGTCACAGCGGACGTGCTGCCTGGCATCGGGCACGAACTGCACCCGGCGCTGATGAACAGGGCGATCGAACAGCTGCGCACGTTCGTGCCGAAGAAAGTGTGGCAGCAGGCGATGAGCGAGGCGCCGCTCCTACAGCGCGCGCCCGACCTATGACGACCGGGCCGCGGGCGCGCTCTCGGGCACCAGCTGAGTTTGCGTCACGACAGCGCACAGCTTGCCCTTGTCATTCCTGATCGAGCTCTGCCAGACAATCGTGGTCCGGCCGCGGTGCAGCGCGACGCACTCTGCGGTAATGATCGTGTTTTCGCGCGCACCCGCGATGAACTTCGTGCTTGAATCAGTCGTCGTCGTGCACTTGTCTGGCGCCAGATTCATCACCGTGCCCACGGCTCCCAACGTATCGGCCAAGGCCATGTAGGCGCCGCCATGCAGTATTCCTGCGGCCGTGCACAGATCTGGATGCACCGCCATCTTGGCGACAACCCGCTCGGCGCTCAGCTCGACAAACCGAACGCCCATGAGACCCGGCAAAGAGCGGATCGAACAAATTCTGGATCGCCGTGAGGTCGTGCATCGGGTCTCCTGGGATCAGTCGACTCAATCCAGGCTGACCTCGGTCCGAACCACACCGGCCCGATCCGCCCGCGCCGTCAGCGCCAGATGCGTGCCCTTGGGCGCGCGCACGACCCACTCGACCACCGCGCGGTCGCCCGTCACCTCGCGGTTCGGCAGGAAGGCCTGCAGCGATGCCTTCGGCGCGTGCCCTTCGAGCTGCGGTCCTTCGATGCGCTCCTTGCCACTGACCAGCGACACGCTCGCGTCACCCGGCGGCAGATGGATCTCGAAGATCACGCCGCGCACCGTCTTGCGCGCCAACGCGCGCTTGGTCACGTAGGCAGGCAGCCAGCCGCTGTTGCCGACCGCGAAACGGATGCGCCAGGTGTCCGGCCCGAGCGCGCGCACTTCGGCGCGCAGCAGTTCGAGCCTGGGCAGGCTCAGCGCGATCTGGTTCATCCAGGCCGGGAAGCGCTCGACCTCTTTCTCGCGCAGATGCGGCGGCGGATTGCGCCAGAAGTTGAGCTTGTCCCAGCCCCCGATCTCGATGGCACCGAGCTGCGGGTGCATGAACGGCTTCCAGTCAACGTGTGCCAGGCCAGCGCACTGCTCGTCGCTCCACTTCAAGAGCTTCAGATCGTCGTCGACCGGGTGCTCGCGGTACCAGTCAATCCA
Organism: Rhizobacter sp.; assembly: GCA_025360945.1. Lineage (GTDB taxonomy): Bacteria > Pseudomonadota > Gammaproteobacteria > Burkholderiales > Burkholderiaceae_C > LMDS01. Next base: position 5,752 of record JANYBE010000039.1, read on the forward strand.
CTTGTAGTCAGTGATACCGGCAGCCTTGTTCGGCGCCCACAGCTCGACGACCCAAAACAGCGCCCCGATGTGCTCGTAGAGCCAGTCCTGGGTTCCGCCGATCATCTCCCTAGGGTGGTACTTGAAGTCGTGCCAGATGCTGACCGCCGGGTAGCCGGTAAGCTCTGCGCCGAGCGCGCTGAAGCGCTTGATCGACCACAGATCCTCCGGAATCATGTCGTCGTCGCTCGAGGTGCCCATCGGCCTCAGGATCACGCCGCTGTGCGTGTGGTAGCTGATCGCCGCGCCGATGTTGCGGTGCGCGATCACGAAGTCGACCATCGCCTTGACCTCGGGCTCGCTGGTCGGATACTCGCCCGCGCCGACCTGCTCATGCTCTTGGCGCCAGAAGGCCGGGAAGTTGCGGTTCAGGTCCAGCCCTTCGGCATCGCGGTTGACCTGGATCGTGAGGCCGTCGTAGTGCGTGAGCAGGCCTTCGGGCATCAAGCGGTAGTACTCGCCGCCGAACTCGCCGGGCGCGCGCGGCACCATCAGGCGTGCATCCGCGGCGTGCTTCTTGTAGGACCCGTGCGGATCCGGTACGCGCATGAAGAGCACCCTGCCGTCGCCGTCGACGTCCTCGATCGTCAGGCCTTCGACTGGCTCCTCGTCGAACGGGTAGCGCCGCGTGCTGGAGCGGATGTGGCGGGGCTTGTCGGCCAGAGCGAGCTCGGCGCCGTCGGGGTTCAGGCGCGGGCACAGGTACAGCGTGCGGGTGTTGAGCAGCTGCGTGACCTGCGGGTCGCTGCCAAAGCGCGTCACGAGCTGGTGCAGGTAGTACAGCACCGCCGTGCTCGCGGTCAGTTCGGCGGCGTGGATGTTGCCGTCGGCCCAGAACGCCGGCTTGTCCTCGTGCGGACCGGTCGCGGCATGAGTGAGCGTGGCGACCCAGATGTCGCGGCCTTCGAAGCTCTTGCCGATCGAGCTGACCGTCACCAGGTCGGGGAAGGCATCGGCGTAGTCGAACAGAAGACGCGTGAGCGCGTCGTGGCGGTAGAAGGTGTCGAAGCGGGGAATTGGGGTGGCAGGTGCGGTCATGGCGTCAAGTGTCTCAGCAGTCGCGGTACCGCGCCTATCGCGGCAAACGTGGCAAACGTGGCAAACACTCAGCTTACTGGCCTTTGAACAAACCCTGAAAATGCCGCGACACCGGCAGCTTCTCGGTGCGGCCGTGCAGTGTCAGCACCATGTTGCCCTCGTCGACGCGCACAGCGCTAGCGATGTGGCGATGATTCACGATCACCGAGCGGTGCAGCTGCCAGAAGCGACCCGCGTCGATCTGCGCGAGCAGCTCCTTCAGCGGCGTACGGATCAGGACTTCGCCGTCGCCCTCACTGTTGCTGTAGACGACACGCGTGTAGCGCGTGTCGGATTCGAAATACACCACGTCCTCGATGCGCACCAACCGCACTTCCTTGCCGACGCCGGCCTGCAATACCTCGAGCGGGGCCAGCTTGCGCACCTGGCCGACGAGCTGGTTCAGCAGCTGCTGCAGGGCGCTCGTCGCCGCGACCGGCGCGTCCAGTCGGGCCTTGACCCGCTGCGTCGTCTGCGCGAGCCGCGCGGCTTCGACCGGCTTCATCACGTAGTCGACTGCACCGGCATCGAACGCGGCCAGCGCGTGGTCGCCGTAGGAGCTGACGAACACCACTTGCGCGCGACCGTGAATGCGATGCGCGACCTCGATGCCGGTCAGGCCAGGCATGCGCACGTCTAGAAAGCAGACCTGCGGTTCGTGCTCGAGAAACGCATCCCAGGCGTCGACGCCGTTGACGCAGGTGGCCACAACGTCGAGCTCGGGCCAGGCGCTGCGCAATGCAAGCAGCAGTTGCGCACGCGGCGCTTGTTCGTCGTCGGCGATCAGGGCGCTGGGCATGGGGCGGGAGGGTGCCTCAATCAGGCGCGCAGGCGCAGGCAGGCAACCGCGCCCGGGCCGTCGTCGCGATTGGCCAGACTCAATTCGGCGCGCACGCCGAACTGGTGGCGCAGACGCTCGCGGCTGTTCGCCAGGCCTACGCCTTCGTGCGCGTCGCCGGGTGGCAAACCGGGGCCGTCGTCGAGCACGCGCAACTCGAAGCCGGCCGCGGTCATGCACGCGACCAGCGTCACCTCGCCGCCGCGCAACTGCGGCTCGATGCCATGCTCGACCGCGTTCTCGACCAGCGTGATCAACAGCCCCGGCGGCAACGCCTGCGTGGCACAGACGGGCGCGATGGCTATCGAGAAGCGCAGCCTGTGACCGAGCCGCATCTGCATGATTGAGAGGTAGTGCGAAACCATCGCGCACTCCTCGGCAAGCGTGACCTGTGGGCGCAGCATCAGCTCTGTCGAGCCGCGCAGAAACGCGGTCAACGCGCTCAGCAGCGGTGCCGCGCGCGGATCACAGACATCGACCCAGTGCTGCAGGGCCGCCAGCGTGTTGAACAGAAAGTGCGGCTGGATCTGCGCCTGCAACAGCGTCAGCCGCGCCTGTGTGAGCTGGCGCGCGCCCGCATCGCGCTCCTGCTCGGCACGTGCTTGTTCGAGCGCAAGCTGCATGTACTCGCGCCGTGCCGCCGAGACGATGGTCAGCAGCAGCAGCACGGCAACAAGCAGCATGATCTGCAGCGGCGTGGCGCGCCAGACCACGCGCAGCACCGCCTCGTACCAGGGCGCCCCGGCCGCGAGCAGCGGGCGCAAGTCTCCGCGGAACGAGGCGATCGCACCGGCGTAGGTGGCCAGCGCCGCCATCCAGCCGATGCGCCACATGCGCCGGGCCGTGAAGCGCTCAGGCCGCAGCCACACGCTCAGGCCGGCCATGAACAGGCCGGCAAAGGTGAGCCCCGCGAACAGGAACGCGAGCCACGGCGTGACGCGCGGCGAGCCCAGCGCCAGCCCGGCCGTGGTGCCCATCGTGCCGAACACCATGCCGGCCCAAAGCCCGAGCGACTGAGCGCTGAACATGAACTTGTCGCGCTCCACCGCGATGGCGCTCAGCGCGGGGTCGAGCTTCGCGTAGCGCTCGGCCGAGTGCGCCAGCACCCAGCGTTGCACGCGATTCAGTGAGGTGTCGTCCATCCCGGGAGTGTAGGAACGTGATGTGTGCTGCCGCACTGGCGTGCGGCGAACCGCAGGATGCGCGGGCGAACGGCGCTCAGGCGCCGGCGAGCAGCGCGCCGTCGGCGAAAACGCGCAGCTCGCCCGGCGCGAACGCGACCCAGGCCTCGTCGCGCGTCAGCGGCTCGGTGACGATCACCGCGACGCGGTCGTGCTCGGTCGCGTGCTGGGCGAAGTCCACCGTCACGTCCTCGTCGTGCAGCGAGGCCAGCGCGAACGGGTGCTGGCGCACCAGGTGGTGCAGCTGCGTCGAGCAGTGCGCCCACAGCGCCTGGCCATTGCTGAGCATGAAGTTGAAGCTGCCAAACGCACCCGGCACAGACGTGAGCTCGCGCAGCGTGGCGGTGAGTTCAATGATGGTCGGCACGCTCGCGTGCGCCTTCGCCAGCTCTTGCATCAGCCAGCAGAATGCGCGCTCGCTGTCGGTCTCGCCGACCGGACGAAACGCGCCGTGCAGGCGCGGCGTGAAGTCCTTAAGGTCTCCATTGTGCGCGAATACCCAGTAGCGGCCCCACAGCTCGCGCACGAACGGGTGCGTGTTCGCGAGCGTGACACGGCCCTGCGTGGCCTTGCGAATGTGCGCGACGATGTTCTGGCTGTGGATCGGGAAGCGCCGCACCATCTCGGCGACCGGCGAGGTTCGCGCGCTCTGCGCATCGACCAGCAGGCGCACGCCGGCACCCTCGAAGAAGGCGATACCGAAGCCGTCCCTGTGTTCCTCGGCGCGCGTCGCGAACCCGGTGAAGCTGAACATCACGTCGGTCGGCGTGTTGGCGTTCATCCCGAGGAGTTGGCACATCGCGACTACCCGAGGAACAGGCGGTGAAAGCCTTTGAAACTCACCAAGTTGCCCGGATTGCTGGTCTCGTTCAGCACGCCGCTCATGCGGCGCACCAGTCCGGGATTCTTCTTCGCGCGCCAGATCAGCAGGTCGGCCAGCCAAGGGTGGCGGTTCACGCTGTTGGCGCGCTGATAGAGATCGAAACGCGGCTTGAGCGCGAGCAGCTTGGCTTCGTAGCCTTCGCGCAGTTGCGCCTCGGGGGCGCCGCCGAGCACCGCCTCGGCGGCGAGGATGCCGGTCTCCATCGCCTTGCCTATGCCCTCGCCGGTGAAGGCATAGGTGCTGCCCGCGGCTTCGCCGGAAACGAGCAGGCCGGGCCGCGTGAATCGAGCGCCTTCGAGCGTGCAACGCAGCGGCGCGCCCTTCATCGCGCCGAGCAACGTGCCGCCTTCCATCAGCGCGCGCGCGGGAGCGTAGACACGCTTGAAGTCATCCATCACCTGGCGCAGGTTCAGCTCACGCTTGGCGAGCTTGCCGCCGCGCGTGGTGTTGTGACTGTCCGAGATGCCGACGCCGATGTTGAACACGCCGTTCGGACACGGAAAGATCCAACCATAACCCGGTGCCACGGCACGGTGCCAGACCACCTCGAGCTTGTCGATGCGGCCGACCATCGCTTCGTTCTTCACATAGCCGCGCAGCGCCACACCGCTGGGTGTGGCGCGCGTCGACATGCCCGCGGCCATCAGCGCCTGCGGCACTGCACCGCTGGCGAGCACGACCCAGCGGGCGAGCAGCGCGCGCGTCGTCTGGCGGTGTTGCAGCGCGGCGCCGACCACCACGCCGTTGGACTCGATCGGCGCCATGAAGCGCACCGGCGCGAACATGCGCGCACCCGCGGCAACCGCGGCGCGGCACAGGATCAGGTCGAATTCCTTGCGCGGCAGCACCGCGAGAGCGCCCGGCACGTCGATGCGTCCGCCGCGTGGGCCGATGCAGCCGACGAAGCCGCTCGGCTGGGCCTGCGCCATCACCTCGTCGAGCACGCCGAGCTTGCGCAGCGCGTTGTGCGCGTCGGGGATCAGCCCGTCGCCGCAGATCTTGTCGCGGGGGAACACGTGCTGGTCGAACAGCACGACGTCGTGGCCGGCGCGTGCCAGCGTGATCGCCACGGCGCTGCCGGCCGGGCCTGCGCCGACGACGAGCACGTCGCAGGACCCGGGAAGCGTTTCGATACCGAGATTCATGATGACGGTGATTCTAGGTAGGGCGTGGTGACAGCCGCGTTCCGCCACCCATGCGAATTGCCGCGAGCACGGCACACGCGGTGATCGCGCCGACGAGGACGAAGGTTTCGTGGAAGGCATGCACCGGATCGGCCGGCTGCGCCTGCAAGCGCCATTCGAGCACGATGCCGACCAGGCTGATGCCGACCGCGCCACCGAGCTGGCGCATGAAGTTGATCGTGCTCGCACCGTACGCGATGAAGCCATCGGGCAGACCGCGCATGGCACCGAGGTTCAGCGACGGCAGCACGCAGCCCAGACCGACGCGCCCGATTGCGGCCCACAGCGTGATCCAGATCAGCGCGCTCGCCGGTTCCACCGTCACCATCAACAGGAACGAGGCGGCGAGCAGCAGCAGCCCGGTCGCGACAAGGCGGTTGATCGCGACGCGGTCGACGAGCCGACTCGCCAACGGGATGGTCAGCGCGAGCACGAAGCCGGCCGGCAGCAGCACCGCACCGGCCTGGCTGGGTGGCAGGTGCAGCGCGAGCTGCATGAACACCGGCACGAGGTAGGTCGAGCCGAACAGCGCCATGCCGTAGATGAACGCGACGACGCTGCCCATCGAGAACGCGCGGTAGTTGAACAGGCGCAACTCCATCAGCGGTTGCGCTGCACGCCGCTGGTAGACGATGAAGCCGATCAGCGTCGCGGCACTCAGGGCCAGCAGCGCGTAGCCGGCGCGCTTGTCCGCATTGTGCAGCTCGACCATGCCGTTGAGCAGCGTGAGCAGCACGACGGCAATCAGCGCCAGCCCTCGCACGTCCAGGCGCGCGCCGGCCCGTACCGGCGCTGCGTCACCCGGGCCGTTGATCGGCAGGAAGCGGCGTGCGAGCAGCACCGCGGCGATGCAGAACGGCACGACCACGAAGAAGATCGAGCGCCAGCCAAACCACTCGACCAGCACGCCGCCGACGCTCGGCCCGAGTGCCGGCGCGAGCACGACGCCGAAGCCGAAGATGCCCATCGCCCTGGCGTGCTCGTGCGGCTCGAACCCGCGCATCACGATGATCGCGGGGATAGGTTGCAGCACGCCGGCGGCGAGCCCTTCGACGACGCGCATCGCCAGCACCAGGCCGAACCACGCGCTGGAGCCGCCGATGACACCGCCCGCGAGCAGCAGCAGCACGACGCCGACAAAGCTGCGCCGGTAGCCGAAACGCGCGAGCAGCCACGGCGTCGTCAGCATCGACAGCGTCATCGCCGCCATGAAGCCGGCCGACAGCCACTGCGCGCGCTCCTGCCCGAGATGGAATACGCGGCTGATATCAGGCACCGCGACGTTGATAATGGTCGAGGCCATGATGGAGGCCATCGTGCCGACCATCACCGTCAGCAGCACCCACCAGCGGTAGTTCGCACCGAAGCGTCGCTCCAGCGCCGCTCGGCTGTGGGCGTGCGGCGCCTCGGTCATCCGGTTCGACTCACCAGAGGGAC
>JANYBE010000096.1 GCA_025360945.1 Rhizobacter sp.
CCGCAGCCCGATTCACCGACCACGCCGAGGGTCTCGCCCTTGGCCACGGTGAAACTCACGCCGTCGACGGCACGCACCTTCGCGGCGTTGCGCTTGAGCACCCCGCCTGGCAGCGCGAAGTGCTTGCGCAGCCCCTTCACGCTGAGCAGTGGCTGCGCCGGGCCGCCCTTGTCGGGCAAGGGCAGGACGAGGATCGGGTCTGGGCTCACCGTTTGATGTCCATCGCCGAGCGAATGCCATCGGCAAGCAGGTTGAAGGCCATCGAGGTGACGAAGATCATCACCCCCGGCAAGGCGGCAAGCAGCGGCTGGCTGTAGATGGCCGAGCGCAGGGTGTTGAGCATCAGGCCCCACTCGGGCTCGGGCGGTTTGACACCCAGCCCTAGGAACGACAGCCCGGACGCCAGGATCATGCTGACACTGACGAGGCCGGTGGCGTAGACGAACACCGACCCGAGCACGTTGCCCAACACGTGGTGGCGGATGATGCCAAGGGCGCCGTCGCCCGACAGGCGCGCGGCATCGACATAGTCGAGGTGCCGCACCTGCGTGGTCACGCTCTCGGCCACGCGCACCACCTGCGGGATGAGGACCATCGTCAGCGCGATCATGCTGTTGCTCATGCCCGGGCCCAGCGCCCCCGCGATCGCCACCGCCAGCAGCACGGACGGGAACGCGTAGAACACGTCGAGCGTGCGCATGATGGCCATGTTGACCCAGCCACCAACGTAGCCCGCCACCAGGCCGATGCCGGTGCCGATGACGAAGGCGGCGAGCACGGGCGCGACGCCGATGACCAGGGACATGCGGCCGCCGTGGATCAGCCGCGTCAGCATGTCGCGGCCGAGTTCGTCGGTGCCCAGCCAGTGCCCTGGGCTGCCCGGCGGCAGCAGCCTTTTCAGCATGCTGGCCTTGTACGGGTCGGCCGGCGAGATCCAGGGCGCCAGCAGTGCCGCGGCTACCAGCAGCAGCAGCACGGCCGCGGCGGTCATCGCCACCGGGTCGCGCCGCAACTGGCGCAGCACCAGGGCCCAGTAGCCGAGGCCGGGCGCAGGCGACGCGGGCGCAGAGGACTCGGGCAAGGGCGCTGCGGCCACGGCGGTGTTCATGGTGTGTGACCCTCAGGCTCTGGCGATGCGCGGGTCGAACCAGGGCTGAAGCATGTCCACCATCAGGTTGAGAACGACGAAGAAGAGGCACAGCACGAGGATGGTTCCCTGCAGCAGCGGGATGTCGCGCTGGAAGATCGCGGTGTTCAGCAGAAATCCGGTGCCTGGCCAGGCGAACACCGTTTCAACCAGGATCGAGCCACCCATCAGGTAGCCCACCTGCAGCCCGGTGACGGCGAGCACGGTGGGCGCGGCATTCTTGGCCACATGCCGGAAGATGCGCGACGCGGGCAGGCCGCGGGCGCGCAGCGAGACCACGAATTCCTGGCCCAGCGTGTCGGCGACCAGCGCACGCACGGTGCGCGTGATGATGCCCATCGGGATGACGCTGAGCGTGGCCGCCGGCAGCAACAGGTGGCGCAGGTGCGCGATGTCCCAGCCCCAGCCGTTCGAGTCGCCCGGGCCGGCGCCCATCGCCGGAAGCCAGCCGAGCTTGACCGAGAAGACGATGGTCAGCACCAAGCCCAGCTAGTAGTGCGGCACGCTTACGCCGACCACCGAAACCGCGCTGACCAGCCGGTCGACCGCGCTGCCGATGCGGTAGCCCGCCAGGGCTCCGAGCAGGCAGCCCAGCGTGACGCCGAAGGCAGCAGCCGCGCCGGCCAGCAGCAGCGTGTTGGACACCGCCGCGAAAACTTCGGACCGCACCGCACGCCCGCTGGCGATGGAGGCCCCGAGGTCGCCGTGCAGCGCGCGCTCCAGCCACAGGCCGTAGCGCACAGGCAGCGGCCGGTCCAGGCCGTAGGTGGCTTTCAGCGCCGAAATGACATCGGCCGGCGCATCGGCGGGGGCGATGGCATTGAGCGGGTCGCCGGGCGCGATGGTGACGAGCAGGAAGCACAACACCGTCACGCCCAGCGCGATCGGCACGGTGGCCAGCAGGCGCTTGAGCAGGTAGACGAGCATGGCGGCGTGTCGGCTGACGGGTCTGGCCTACATGCCGAGGGTGGTCAGGTCCTGAAACCAGTGCTGCGCCTGCACGAACTGCTTGACTTTCGGTGACAGCGCGTGCGGGTTGGTGTCGTGCACGACCCACAACATGAGCGAGTCGTCGACCATGCGCTGGTGCACGTAGGCCAGCAGCGCATCCTGCTTCTTGACGTCGAAGGTGGCCTTGATCTGGTCGATGGCCTCGTTGACCTTCGGGTCGTCGTAGCCGCCCCAGTTCACGCCGTTCGGTGCGATGTATTTGCCGTAGGCAAAACGCGTGAGCGCGTAGAACGGATCGGCCGTGACATAGCCCAGGTTGATGCCCGTGATGCCCTTGCCGGCGTTCAAGTCGCCTTTGGCGCCGTTGCGCCAGTGCAGGTACAGGGTCTCGAGTTCGACGACCTGGAACTCGACCTGGATGTTCACCTCGGCCAGGCCCTGCTGGATGAACTCGTTCATCGGCAAGGACAGCATCTGCCCGGTGCCGCCCTGGGCGATGATGATCTTCGCCTTCAGCGGCTTGTCCTTGGTGTAGCCGGCCTGGGCCATCAGTGCGCGCGCTGCCGGCAGGTCGTACTTCAGGTCGAACGCGGGCTTGCCGAACCAGGGGCTACTCTTGTCGAGCTGGCCCTTGGCGACCACCGCCTGACCGCCGAGCAGCTTGACGATGGCCTCTCGGTCGACCGCCAGGTTGGCGGCCTTGCGCACGCGAATGTCGGCCCACGGCGAGTCCGGCTGGGTGCTGAAGTGGTAGGGCCAGACATGCGGGGTCACGTTCTGCACGATGCGGAACTTGCCCGCTGCCAGCTGCGGCAGCATGTCCGGCGGCGGTGTCTCGATAAGGTCGACCTGGCCGTTGAGCAACGCGTGGGCGCGCGTCACGGCGTCGGGGATGGGAACGAGCACGATGCGGTCGGTCTTCGGGATGCGCGCCTTGTCCCAGTAGGCCGCGTTCTTGACCAGATCGGCGCGCTCGCGCGGCACAAGCTTGTCGAGCTTGAAGGGGCCGGTGCCCGAGGG